>JAUWMS010000175.1 GCA_030613045.1 Candidatus Latescibacterota bacterium
GCGGAGGAGAAATCCTCCCTTGTGCTCAATGGCGGAACCCACGCGCGCTGGGCGCCTCCCATAGACTATCTGAGTGCGGTCTTTCTGCCCACGGTCCGCGAGATGGGCTTCGAGGCCCGGATCGCCACCGAACGATGGGGCTGGTATCCGGAGGGAGGCGGCATTGTCCGCGCGGAGATCGTCCCAACGACTTCGTTAGAGGGCATCACGTTAGAGGATCGGGGCGCTTTGATGGCGATTACCGGCCTGTCCGTGGTCTCCAATCTCCCGCGCTCGATTGCGGAACGACAGCGGAATCAGGCCCTCAAACGCCTTCGGGGAAAGGGTTTCGAAGCGGACATCTCCCTCATCGAGGCCCCTTCCATTGGCACGGGGACGTTCTTCTTTCTGTCGTTGGAATTCGAGCGCCTCGTCGCCGGATTCAGCGGATTGGGGGCACGGGGAAAGCGCGCCGAAAAAGTGGCCGACGAAGCCGTAAACGAGTTCTTCTCCTATATTCAAACCGGAGACGCGGTGGATCCCTATCTCGCTGACCAACTGATCCTGTATATGGCATTGGCCCGCGGCCCGTCCTCGTTCACCACCTCCAAAATATCCCGGCATCTCCTCACCAATGTGTGGGTCGTGGAGCAGTTTCTGCCCGTAAAATTTCAGGTGCAGGGAAAGTTGGGAGAACCCGGCCGCGGGCGGGTGGAGGGCATTGGGCCGTTGTCGTCGTGAGGGCGATCCTTGTGATTGCCCTTGGAAGGCGAATACAAGATTCGTCCCTACGTGCTCGGAAGGAATCAAGTATGTTCCGAAAACGAAAACCGGTGAAAAATGCCTGGAACCTCCTTTTCCTGATTCTTTTGAGTGGGCTGGCTGAGGCGAAGACGTTCGAGCACGTGCAAAAGCTGCCGGTAAAAGGAACGGTCGCGGTTCGATCTGAATCTGAGGAAGGCGTTCCCGGCGCCGGGGAAGTCTGGTCCGATTCCGTGCAGTATGCGGCGCAATCGGTGGACTATCGCTTCGACGAAGACACCATTCTCTTTCTCGGGGATGCGAAGATCCGGTACGGGAAGATGACGCTGACCGCTGAAAAGATCACCCTCCGCATACAGGACGACATGATCTTCGCCGAAGGGATCCCGGACAGCGCCGGAAAGCCTATCGGAACGCCCGTATTCAGGGAGGGCACGGAGGAGATCCGGGGTCTCCGGATGACGTATAATATCAAGACCAAAACGGGCGCGGTGGTTTCTGGAAAGACCGCATTCGAGAAGGGCTTCTACCGGGGCGAATGCATCCGCCAGATGGGAAAAGACGTGCTGGGCGTCTCGCGCGGCATATACACCACCTGCGACAGGGAGAACCCGCACTATCACTTTTACAGCCGCCGGATGAAGGTCCTCGTAAACGACAAAGTCATCGCTAAGCCGCTGATTTTCTATGTCGCCGATGTCCCCGTATTCTATCTCCCTTTCGCCGTTCTTCCCATCAAAAAGGGACGGCATTCCGGCATCCTGACGCCCCGATACGGCAGCAGCAGTTACGATGGGCGCTTCATCCGAAACGTGGGCTATTATATGGCGCCCAGTGACTATTGGGACGCCACCCTCAAGGCCAGTTTCTTCGAGGAGACCGGCTGGCTTTTGGAATCCGACTTCCGGTACGCGCTGCGCTATCGCTTTCGGGGATCCGTCGCAGGCTCTTACAAAGACGAATGGCGGAGCGGCGAGCGAATAAAAAGACGGTGGAATCTCAGACTCAGCCATAACCAGACCCTGGATCCCACACTGAGCTTCCGCGGAAGCGCCAACTTCGCGAGCGACAAGACCTATATGAAGGACACCGGCCTCCATCCCATAGACCGGATGAACCGCACCATGCGATCCGACCTCTTTCTGAACAAACGCTGGCCCAAATCCGGGAACAGCCTCTCGGCGTCCATCTCCCACAGCAAATTTTTGGATACCTCCGAAAGCACGCTCTATCTTCCGAGGATCGGCTTTCGCAGAGCAAGAAAAGCGATTTTTTCTCCGGATGAATCAACGGAGGAAGCCGCTAGATGGTATCATACGCTCTACTATAGCTTCCGGACCAACGCGCTTCACACGCAGCGAAAAAGGAAGAACAGCCTCACCGGGGCATTGGAGGACAAAAACAGTATGGATCTGAAAGGCGATCTGAACCTGTCCACCTCCCAGAAAACGCGATGGTTCAACCTTTCCCCGTCGCTCGGATGGAGCGAGCGCTGGCAGCGGACCGAAGACGGGGAGTATATTCGAACCGATGCCTTGAATACAAGCGTCGGCCTCAACACCAAGCTATACGGCCTCTTTCTTCCCCGGATCGGAGCGCTGAAGGCCATACGGCACGTGGTGGAGCCCAGGGCCTCCTTTCGGATGCAGCACAGGCGCATCACGCAGGGGGGCACATACGGTTTTGGCGGAGAGACGGATCCGATCAAACCCCGGCGTTCCCTCAATCTGAGCCTGAACAACCTGCTCCAGATCAAGACGCAGAAGGGGAAGAAGGAGCGAAAATTGACGCTCGCCACGCTGAATGTTTCCACGAGCTACGATTTCGAGAAGGAAACGCGCCCATTTTCCGATCTTCGGACCAGCCTCAGCATCAAACCCGTCCGCCGATTCGACGTACGTTTTTCCGCTCTGCACAGCCTGTACGATCAAGACGATACGTTTGATCCCCTCCGTCCTGATCTGAAGAATATGAGCGTCACGTCCTCGTTGCGGTTTTCAGGAGGGGGAAGCGGGAAAACGTCGGAAACGACCGGCCTGCGTTCCTCTACCGATCCTTTCCTACATCGGGCTTCGGATTCTGAGGAGCGGCCTTTGATTCCCAGTCTGGATACCAAGGAGGACGGTGAAAGGACGCCGGCTTCGGGGCCGTGGCAGTTCCAATTTTCCCATTACTACGGACTCTACAAAATGGCCACCTCGTCCCGAAAGACCTCGTGGATCAAGGGATCGCTTCGCTTCAATCCGACGACCCATTGGCGAGTAAGCTACGCGTTCAACTACGATCTCGAGGGCAAAGAGATGACCGCCCATGACGTCTCCATATACCGGGACCTCCACTGCTGGGAGGCCCAATTTCAGTGGACGCCCTCCGGATACCGGGAGGGCTATTATTTCCTGTTGAACATCAAGGAACTTCCCGATATCAAAATCGAAAAGAAGCGGGGCAGAGGGGGATTCAGTTTTCGATAATTTTTCTTCACATTCATCCTCGAAAAATGAGTCCTTTTCGTTTGTGTTAATCGAAAGCTTGAGCACCCTTGGAAAGCCAAAAGCTGGCAATAAAAACCGCATTGGGAAAGTGGGGGCTTACCGTCTCACTTTCTCACTTTCTTTCCTCTGCGGGTTTCCGCCGGTGGAACCCAACGTTCGCGGTGCGCTGTCGGAATTTTTCGGAATTTTATCGAAAAAAATCAGAAAAGAGAAATAGTGCCCCATAATACGCTTAAGTATATATTTTATACGGTAGATAATGAGATTTGAGTAGTTTCACTGCGCGCACTCATTCCGTGAAAAAGCAAAAAAATGCGTTCCCACAGCCATTTTTGGAAAAAAAACTATTGACAAAAGTCCTTTCTTGCTGTATATATAAGGCTCGAAACATCAATCATACCAATGGAAAGGAGGTGACCACATGACGAGAGAAGAAATCGTAGCGATCGCCGCAGAGGATGCCGGCGTGTCCAAGGCGAAGGCGGCTGCCGTGCTGAGTTCTGTATTAGACAGCATCACAGACGCATTGAGCGAAGGCGATAAAGTTACGTTTGTCGGATTCGGAACCTTTTCGACCTCCGATCGTGCAGCCCGGACCGGGCGCAATCCGCAGACCGGCGCGACGATTCAGATTCCGGCCACCACCGTACCGAAGTTCAAAGCAGGAAAAAAGCTCAAAGACGCGGTATAGCGGAGTTGAAGGAATGGACGAAACGAGGAGCAGGAGAGACGATTTTTCTGCTCCTCTATCTTTTTCATCGCGCGGGCCTGTCCCGCATTTCCTGCGCGGAGAAGTCGCAACGACAAGCAGAGGAAAACCCTGTAAGTATCCGTAAAAGAAATAGTCCCCGTTTTTAATGAGGAAACCAGGAAGCCAGGAAAAGAAATTCAACAGAGCCACTTGCAAAACAAGACAATCCTCAGATGAGATTGCTTCGGCGCTTCGTTCCTCGCAATGCCAATAATAGAGTCGTTTTGTCGCTTTAGAGCCCAGTGGCGTCCCCTCTTTTGCAAGTGGCTGAATCTGGTCCCGGTTTCTCCTGGTTTCCTGGTTTCCTCATCGATTTCCTCCCGTACGGAACGTTATTTTTTACGGCCCCTAAGCTCAGGACAGGACTGTCCGCGGAAGCGCGCATTTTATTTCTCCGCACGAATTCGCGGCTTTGCGCTTCGCATGCGTGTTTGACCGGTTTTCCCGCGAAAAAAAACTTGACTTTTTGCGGACTCATGCTTATCTTATGGAATATGTCGGGCGGGAATAGCTCAGTGGTAGAGCGCCACCTTGCCAAGGTGGATGTCGCGGGTTCAAATCCCGTTTCCCGCTCCATTTTTTTTGGGGCGGCATAGCCAAGTGGCTAAGGCGGAGGTCTGCAAAACCTCTATTCCCCGGTTCGAGTCCGGGTGCCGCCTCCATCGGCGAGGCTTCTCTCCGTTGCGCGAGCAGGATTTTTTATGGATGTCGAACGATGAACTCCAGTGCGTGGGTGCGGGACAGCCCTGACTGGAGTTTTTCCGTTTCGGACCGCCCACCGAAAACGATCTTTCTGATCGGAATGTTTCTTCCCTTCAAAAACCATTCCGGGGCACTTCCTACGTTCTTGTCTTCCTGAAAGGAGCGCATGGGTTATGCACACACCTCCATCCGATAAACTGACCATCTTCGCCTGCCCGAAGACGCACGACCAGGTCGTGGCACTGTTTGAACGATTTCCACGAGGGCGCGTTTTGGATATGGGAGCGGGAGAGGGCGCGCTTTCCCGGAGGCTGCAGGAGGGAGGATTCGAGGTGCGGGCGCTGGATCTGATGCCGGAGCGGTTCCGGGCGGCGGGGATTGCGTGCGATCGGGGGGATCTCAACCGGACGATGCCCTATCGCGCGGACTCGTTCGATTATCTGTGCGGCGTGGAACTGATCGAACATCTCGAGGATCCGTTCGACTTCATTCGGGAATGCCGCCGCATCCTCCGGCCCGGAGGCAAACTGGTGTTGACCACGCCCAATATGCTGAACCTGGCGTCCCGGATCAAATACCTGCTGACCGGTTTTTATCCGCTGACCACCCGGCCGCTCAACGAGTGCACCAAATCGCCCGTGTGGGATCACATTCATCCTCTCACGTTCTATCAGATTCGGTATATGCTGCACACCAACGGATTTCACATCGAGCGCGTGGACACGGATCGGTATCGAAGCAGCGCGGCCTACTGGCTGTGGCTCTATCCCCTGTTGCGGCTGTTTACCCGGACCACGATGCGCAAGGAGCAGGATCCCGGACAGCAGGCCCGAAATCGCGAGATTCGCCGAACGATGCATTCTCCTGCGTTGCTTCTCGGCAGAACGGTGATTGTGACGGCGGAGAAGGAGCGGGGATAGGGCGGTACCGGCGGCATCTCCCTGCTTAGGACTGAGGATTAAGTAATCGTTGTCTTGCTTTTGTTATTTCATGTATTCAGGAGACAGGAGTCAGAATTCAGAATATCTAACACTGGATGAGCTTCCTTCTTCTGGCTTCTGACTCCTGACTCCTGTCTCCCAAAGGCATGAATCCACAAGAGCATTTCATAAATTACTTAGATAAATGTCCTCTATCCGTCTGAACAAAGACAGCCCTCAGCCACCGCGATCCAAAGACAGGTGAAAATGGGAGCGTGGACTCCCACTGTCTCACTTTCTCACTTTCTCACTTTCTTTCCTGTCGAGGAGGACATAGTTTTTGAATTCGCCCAAACGGATGCCGAGGAATTTGCTTTCCAAAAAGGAGAGGACGCGGTTGGACAGGCGGTCGTGTCGCTGGAGGGAAGACGAGGAAGGCGCGACTTTCCAGTTCATAGCGGCGATGCGATCTTTCATGACATCGGGGTGGGTTCCGGTGAAG
>JAUWMS010000579.1 GCA_030613045.1 Candidatus Latescibacterota bacterium
CGGATTCCCAAATCAGTAAAAATAGCTTGCATAAAACACGAATTTTGATTATTTTTAAGGCTTCATGTCCATGTTGTGGTTCGCATTTTGGGAAATTACTCCCTCACGTTTTACGTTTTACGTTTCACTCTTACAAGGAGGTTTCAATGGCGAAGAAGTATGTCTATTCGTTCGGCACCGGCCAAGCGGAAGGCCGGTCCGATATGAAAAATTTGTTGGGCGGCAAGGGCGCTAATCTGGCGGAAATGTCCAACTTAGGAATTCCCGTACCCGCGGGTTTTTCCATCTCGACGGAGGTCTGCACCGCGTTCTACGAGAACGACCAGCAATATCCCGAGGGGTTGAAGGGGCAGGTGGAAGACGGAATCTCCAAAGTGGAAGCGGCGATGGAGGCCACATTCGGCGATTCCAAAAATCCCCTGTTGCTCTCCATCCGTTCCGGCGCACGGGTTTCGATGCCGGGCATGATGGACACGGTCCTGAACCTGGGCTTAAACGACACCACCGTCCAAGGGCTGATCGCGCAGTCTGGGGATGAGCGGTTCGCGTACGATTGTTACCGGCGTTTCGTGCAAATGTACGGCGATGTGGTGTTGGGACTCAAGCCCGCGGAAAAAGACGAGTTGGATCCTTTTGAGGTGCTCATCGACAAAAAGAAAGAAGCGAAGGGCGTGGAGTTGGATACGGACCTGGACGCCGACGATCTCAAGGCCTTAGTGAGCGAGTTCAAGGCGGAGATCAAGAAAAAGTTGAACGTGGATTTCCCGGAAGATCCCATGGAGCAGCTCTGGGGCGCGATCGGAGCGGTGTTCGGATCGTGGAATACCGACCGGGCCATCGCGTATCGGGAGATGAATAATTTTCCGGATCACTGGGGCACGGCGGTGAACGTGCAGGCGATGGTGTTTGGGAATATGGGCGCGGGCTGCGGCACGGGCGTGGCGTTTACGCGCGATCCGGCCACGGGCGAAAACGTGTTCTACGGCGAGTATCTGATGAACGCGCAGGGCGAAGACGTGGTCGCCGGAACCCGCACGCCGCAGCCGGTCAACCTCGCGCAGAAGCGCAAGACCGGCACGGATATGTTGTCGCTCGAAGAGGAGATGCCGGAGATCTACCAGGAACTCGAGGCCACCTCCAAGCGGCTGGATACGCACTATCGGGATATGAACGATCTGGAGTTCACCATCCAGAAGGGAAAGCTCTGGATGCTCCAGACCCGGATCGGAAAGCGCACGGGCTTTGCGGCGTTTAAGATGGCGGTGGATATGACGCGCGAGGGCTTGATCACCAAGAAAGAAGCGCTGATGCGCGTGGATCCAGAGCAGCTCAACCAGTTGCTCCGTCCCGTGTTCGATCCCGAAGAGAAGGCGAAGGCTATGGCGGAGGGCAAGGTGCTGGCGAAGGGCCTCAATGCCGGGCCCGGAGCGGCCACGGGCAAGACGGTGTTTAACGCGGAGGATGCGGAAGCATGGGCCGACCGGGGTGAGGACGTGATTCTGGTGCGGA
>JAUWMS010000307.1 GCA_030613045.1 Candidatus Latescibacterota bacterium
ACCGCCAATTTGTTCGATCGCATCCTCTCCGATCCCGAGAAAACCCCACTTGTGCTCACCCGCTGGGAGGAGATCATCGCCGACGAGGAAGCGGAGCGCGAAGCGTATTTCGAGTATGAGTACAAATTGGAGTTTAGAGACAAGCAGGATGAATCCTGGAAGGCGGCGGAGGGGAAGGCTTATCTCTATCTGCGGAAGGGCGAAGACGAAAATTGGACGCTATCTCGTTGGGTGGATAAAAAAAACAACGAGGATATTTCTTCATGGGGCGCGTTGAGAGCGCAGTTTTAATAATGAGCAATGAGCAATGAGGAATGCCCTTCCACCCATTCCCTGTCAGGGGGATGGGGCGGGGTATTGTTCATTATTCATTACTCATTGCTCATTAAAAAAGAGGAGGTTGCTATGATCGGGAGAAGGAGCGCAGGCACTGTGCTGTGGATTTTTGGGATCGCAACGTTGCTGTTTTCGGCGTGCTGGAATCCGTTTGCACCGGATACCACGCGGATTGATGGGGATCCCTTTGTGCATGAGCCCTTGACGTCGCCGGACAATGTATTCTACGAGTTGAACTATGCGATGAATCAGAAGGACATCGAGATATACGAGGATGTGCTGGACGATGCCTATTTGTTCATCTCCGAATCGCAGATTGACACATTGGACTGTAATTTTGGTAAGACGGAGGATGTGACATTGACGGGACGTGTGTTCGACTATTATGAAACGGTCGAGTATGAGTTGATGGAAACGGGAGCACACTGGATCGAGTATGGCATCAACGTCGCACCGGAGGGAGCCACGGACATCTCGGAGGATCATCCCGACGAGAACTGGGAAGTCTTCCGTCGGCCGGTGACGATGTATCTGTTGGACGAGTCCGGGACGGAGGGCTGGTTCGTCCAGTCGGATTTCGAGTTCAAGATGAGAAAACAGAAGGATCCAAACACCGGAGAGCCGATCCTGGATCCCGAGACCAAGGTCCAGATTTGGAAGATCGTGCGATGGACCGAATACGCGGGCTGATGAGGCGCCGAACGCAAACGAAGTCCGATGAAAAGATGCGCGAGGCGCTTCTTTTGCAGGAGTTGGAGGCGCTCGCGGAGCGATTGGGCGTGAAGGTGCGATACGGTTCGCTCGAGGGAAGCGGGGGGCTGTGTCGGTACGGGGGCGCCACCCATCTGATCCTCAACCAATCGCTTTCGGTCCCGGAGCGGATCGAGGAGTTCTTGCACGCGTTGCGTCAATTGGATCTAAATGCGGTATTCGTGGTGCCGAGAATTCGGGAGATGATCGGGGAGGAGGACGGCCTGAAAAGGGCTTGACAAGATCGGTAGGAGGGTTTATATTTGGATGCCTCTGGAAAGTTTGCACTTAAATGAGGTGTTCGCACCGGAGCTGACTCCTGAAATCAGAATCCAGAATTCAGAAGTCAGAATCCAGAATAGCTGCTCCCGACTTCTGGCTCCTGAATTCTGACTCCTGACTGCTTATTCAATCCTAAAGCACAAGGAAAAGCCAATGAACCGGAACGTCACCAACCATGTGCGCATCGCCTTAGTGGATTTTGCACGTATGCCGATGGACCAAGAACCATAAGGGGGTTGTATGGCACGTTTCATAGCGATTGATAATGTGTGCGCATGGCCCAACCTGACGTTTATGCCGGATCACAGCGTGATCGCCACCATTTTCAACCAGCCATGTCACGGCGCATGGGAGGGCGACGTGGAGTGTTGGGTAAGTTCAGATGGAGGCCGATGGGAGCTGCGCGGCGTGCCTGCGACGCACGAATCCGGAACCAATCGCATGAACGTGGCGGCCGGGCTGGCGCACGACGACTCCCTTATTGTTATAGCTTCCGGCTGGAGTTCCAAGGCCCCGCAAGGCGAGGAGCAGCCCGCTGGCTTCAGGGATGTATTGATCCCTTGGGTCTGTCGCTCGACCGATGGGGGACGATCGTGGGAGCGTACCGAGACCGTGACGATGCCGGACGGAATGCCCCCGCTGATTCCGTTTGGTGATATTGTCCGCAGTCCCGATGGTACGCTCGGGGTCTCTTTCTATTCATGGCATGATCGTCAGAAGAACACAGCCTATTTTTTGCGGAGTCGGGACGACGGCCGAACGTGGGGCGAACCGGTGATCATCGGTGCCGATGACTACAACGAAACGGATCTGCTTTGTCTCGATGCGGGACGATGGCTTGCTGCTGTCCGCACGGTGAAGGATCAGCACTTGGATTTGTTTGTTTCTGAGGACGGCGGCCAAAGTTGGACCTGTCAGGGGCCTCTCACCTTGCCGTTACAACATCCTGCGCACTTGCTGCAGCTCGCCGATAGTCGCATTCTGTTGGTGTATGGCACGCGCACCCGCGGCCAGTACTGGGTAGCTGCACGCCTCAGTGCGGACGAAGGGCGGACCTGGAGTGCCCCGATCTTGCTTGTGGATCTGGAAGATGCGACGGACGGGGGCTATCCGTCGAGCGTTCAATTGCAAGATGGAACGATTGTGACAGCCTACTATGCGAATCAGATCCGGGCCCATCGGCGCTATCACATGGGGGTCGTGCGTTGGCATGCCGATGATTGAATCCCCCCTCCAATAGTTTTTATGCGAGGAACCTCCTCATGAATCAAACCATAACCAACATTCTCATCGCCGGCGTGGGCGGTCAGGGAGTTCTACTTGTGAGCGAAATTCTCTCCGAAGCCTGCCTCCGATCCGGGTACGACGTGAAGAAGAGCGAAGTGCACGGAATGGCGCAGCGAGGCGGCAGCGTCACGAGCCACGTGCGCTTCGGCAAGCAGGTCCATTCTCCCTTGATCGAAAAGGGGCAGGCGGACGTGCTGGTTTCATTTGAGGAATTAGAGGCGTTGCGCTGGATCGCCTTCTTGAAGCCCGGAGGCACAGTGGTCGTCAACGCCCAGCGAATAGCCCCGATGACGGTATCCAGCGGCGTCGCGACCTACCCCGAAGACGTGCTCGAACAATTGCGGAAACGAACGTCCCGCACTGTGGCGGTGGACGGCATCGGCATCGCGCAAAAAGTGGGAAACCCGAGAGTGGTCAACGTGGCTTTGTTGGGAGCCTTGTCCAACCACCTGAACATAGAAGCAAGCATCTGGCGGGAGACCATAAGTTTGAGGGTCCCTCCCAAGACCGTTGAGGTGAATTTGAAAGCGTTTGAGGCCGGGAGAGCACAAAAAGGTTGAGGTTAAGGTTAAGGTTGAGACCGCCACACTTCGTTTTTTCTTGACCTTAACCTTAACCTGCTGTTATAGAAAGGAGCATCGCAATGACCTGGGAGCAGGACACGATGGAACGGGGAGCATTGGAGGCTTTGCAACTAAAACGGCTTAAGGACTTGGTAAAACGGGTGTATGAGAACGTCCCTTTTTACCAAAAGGCGTTGGACGAGCGGGGATTCAAGTCCAGTGACGTCACCTCATTGGACGATTTGCGTAAGCTGCCGATTACGAACAAGGACACTTTGCGGCAGAACTACCCGTTCGGGATGTTCGCGACGCCGATGTCCGAAGTGGCCGAAATCCACGTCTCCTCCGGCACCACGGGAAATCCCACGGTCGTGGGATACACCCGAAACGACATTGACGTCTGGTCCGAGGTGATGGCCCGAACGATCGCGTGCGCCGGCGGCACGAGGGACGACTTCGTCCAGAATGCGTACGGATAAGGACTGTTCAACGGGGAATTGGGCGTGCACTACGGAGCATTGGCCTTGGGAGCCGCGGTGATTCCTATGTCCTCCGGCGGCACCAAACGGCAGTTGAAACTGATGAAGGATTTCGGAGCCACGATCATCACCTGCACGCCGAGTTACGCGCTGTATATGGCGGAGCAGGCGCGGGAGTTGGGCATCGATCCGGCTCAAAGTTCCTGGCGGATCGGAATATACGGCGCGGAGCCGTGGACGGATGGCATGCGTCGGGAAATTGAGAAAACGTGGAATTTGTTGGCTACGGACGTTTATGGACTTTCCGAGATTATCGGCCCCGGCGTGGCCCAGGAGTGTCCCGCCAAAGACGGTCTGCATATCTGGGCGGATCATTTTTTTCCCGAAATACTCGATCCCGACACGTATGAACCGGTCGCCGAGGGGGAGGACGGTCTGCTGACCATCACCACGCTGACCAAAGAGGCGATGCCGCTTTTGCGCTACGCCACCGGGGATATTGTCAGCATCACCTACGCCCCCTGCGACGGGTGCGGACGCACGATGCCCCGGATCAGCAAGATCAAGGGCCGCACCGACGATATGCTGATCATCCGGGGGATAAACGTGTTCCCGTCCCAGATCGAGAGCGTGCTGATGGAGATCGAGGGCGCGCAGCCGCATTATCAGTTGGTCGTCACGAGAGAACACAACTTAGACCAGCTGGAGGTCTGGGTGGAAGTAGATGAGCGATTCTTCACCGACGAAATCCGGGGACTGGAGCTTTTGGAGCGAAAAGTACGCGAGGAGATCCAGAATACGCTCCGCCTGAGTGCGCGGGTCAAGCTCGTGGAGCCGAAGACGATCCAGCGCAGCGAGGGTAAGGCCAAACGGGTGATTGATCGGCGTGAACTGT
>JAUWMS010000408.1 GCA_030613045.1 Candidatus Latescibacterota bacterium
CCTGTGCCAACACGGTCGTCGGCACCTGGACAAACGCAACCCCACGCAAAAACGTCGCCGCCACAAATCCGGCCAGATCCCCGACTACGCCGCCTCCGAGGGCGATCACCGTGCATCCCCGATCCAACCGGGCCTGAATCAGACGCTCAAAAATCCCATCCATCGTCTTCAGGCACTTCTGCGCCTCGCCCGCTGGAATCACCACCTCCACGACTTCAAAACCTTGCTCCTTCAAATTTCCGAGCACCGGAGCCAGATAGAGCGTCGCCACGGTCTCATCCGTGATCACCGCCACCTTCCGGCCCAAACCGTGTTCCGCGCACCGAACCCCGATCTCTCCCAAATTCCCATGCCCGATATAACTCGGATACCTCCGCTCACCCAACTCCACGTAAACCGTTCTCATGCTTTCACCCCCCCCCTCTTAAAAGACAGAACCCCGGACACCCAGAGGTCAGAGATCAGAGGTCAGAAGTCAGAACCCCAAAAGCCAGAACCCCAGAAGTCAGAACCCCAGAGGTCAGAAGTCAGAAATCAGAAGTCAGAAGGCAGAGGCCAAGAGATGAGAGCTATTCCCTGATCCCAAATCCCCCATCAGCGTTCCATTCCGCCCCCTGTTTTCATGCCGTCTCCGTATTCCTTTCCGTTCTTGTCTCCACCGCTTCCAATGGCCTGGCGCAGTTGCTTGCCTCCGTTCCAAATCGCCTGGGAGAGTTCCCGGACCGGGGCAGACCAGAAAAAAACAAAACTCCCCAATCCGTCCGTGGGCACAAATCCGTCTATGCGTCTGAGCACCCGGACCATGGAGCGCACTGGCTGCGCGCCCGGCTCGTGGAGTCCCCGGAGGATAAAAAAGGCTCCGAAGCGCATCAGTCCCGAGGCTAAGAAAAGGAACGGCAATCCCCGGAGGGTGAGGAAAGGCAGTTCGAGTTTCCACGTCATCAGTGTTGCGGCCAAGCATCCTCCGAGCATGGGAGAAAGGGCCTGGGCTAACCTTATGAAAGCCTGGCGGCTGGAGAGATAAGCAGCTCGGTTTTTCTCCGGGGAGAGCTTCAGGACGATGTTGAACAGCGCGAGTTTCTGTCCGGAGTTGAACGCAAACAGCAGATACACAAAGCACAAGTAAAGGGGATGCCCCGGCCTCGCAAAGAGCCATAGCAAGGGGAACAGGATTTTAGCCCCTGCGCAGAGGGTCAGGATGGGTTTATTTCCAAAGGAATCGGTCCATCGTCCCCAGAAGCGCACCGAGTAGAGGCTCGCTAAAATTCCGATATTTTGGTACAGCCCAATCCAGGTGTACCCGATCTTCAGGTGCTGAATCATATACACCATGAAAAACGGTCCCGCGAGGCCCACCGCGAAGCTCCAGGAGAACTGGAACGCGATAAAGCGTCTGAAGGCCCGGTCTTCGAGGGGCACTTTGAGGGATCGGAGAAAACCGATCGGATTTTTGTTCGTCCGCATCGGAGGCTCCGGGGTGATCCGCATAACCAAAAGGGACAGCATCCCGAAAAGCACACCCAGCCCGATCACAATCTGGAAGCCCCCCGTTTCTGCGCCCGGATGGCTGTGCTGCCAGACGTCTATAAAGCGTCCACCTGCCATCAGAACGACTATGCCCACCGCATCAATCACCAAATTCCGGTTGCCAAAGAAGCGTCCCCGAATGGACTCGGGCACCAAATCCGAGAGCCACGAGATTCTCGATATGCCGCCGATGGAGCCGAGGGCCTGCACCGCGGCCTGAATCAGGATCAGTCCCCATATGCGATGGTCGGACACGAACGCCCATGGAACCCAGGGA
The DNA here is from genome assembly GCA_030613045.1 of Candidatus Latescibacterota bacterium. Classification (GTDB taxonomy): domain Bacteria; phylum Latescibacterota; class 4484-107; order 4484-107; family 4484-107; genus 4484-107. The sequence goes on from JAUWMS010000408.1 coordinate 1,805, forward strand.
AGGAGCGCGGCAAGCAGCTTCATCAATCGTGCGCCCAACAAAGTCCGAAGGCACACCCGTTTTCGGCTGCGCTGGCTTTCTAAAATGCGATTAGTCCACAGTTGGCTAAGGCCCGCCAGCATGGGAATGGCCGTGAGCAACCCGATGTCGAACGTCGAGGCCCCCATCGCCAACGCAAATCCCACCATAATCACGTTCACGTTGGGCAGACGGGACATCGCGGACATCAGCCCTGCGTCCCACAACATCAATCGAAGACCGCGCCGGGTTTCGCGCGTGCTGAGTGGGATAATGGCCTCTCTTTCCGAATCGCAAAGACGCAAAGAAAACCAACGGGCGTGTAGTTCTTTGCGTCCTTCGCGTCTTTGCGGTGAAAAACTATCTCTTGCGATCCACCAGGCTCCTCAATTGGGCCGCAAATTTCGGCACCGCCGTCATCGCGTCTTCCTCGGCCTCGTATTCGATGGACAGATAGCCCTTGTATCCGGCTTTGTCTAAGATGTCCACCATGCGTGCGAGGTCCGCCTCGACCTTTCCTTCGGGACCGGGCACCTCGGTTTTGGCATGGCAGGTAATCGCGTAAGGGGCGGTTTTTTCGATCTCGGCGTAGGAATCCCCGGCGTAGTTTCCGAGGTCCAGATTGCTCCCCAACCAGTCCGAATCCACCGCTCTGAACAGCGCCAACGTCCCATCCGATGTGGCGGTGAGACCTCCGTGGTTCTCCATGGCGATCAGAATGCCCTTCGGTGCCGCGTAGGCCACGCATTCCTTCAACGCCTCTACGGTCCAGCCGAATGCGTCCTGCTCGGTACTTCCTTCCGGCACCCGACCGGCGAATACCCGCACGCACGGCGCGCCCAATTTCACCGCGCAGTCCACCCACGTTTTCACCAGAGCGATCTGCTCGGCTCGCTCGTCTTCCTTGGGAACGCAAAAGATATTGCCCACCGCAGTCCCGGAGATGTCCAACCCCCGGCGGTATGCCTTCCGCTTGACGTCGTACAAATACGCATCCTCTGTGGAGGGGAAATAGTACGAGGTCAACTCCACCCCGTCCAATTTCATCTCCACTGCCTTGTCCAGGAAATCCTCCAACGTCATCTTTCCCGGCTTCAGATAATCTCGATAGGAATAGGCTGCGCATCCTACTCGCATGGGTCCCTCCTTTTTTTGATTTGGATTTTTGATGTGCACCACGGAAACATGGAGCACTGCAAAAGATGTCTCGCGTGAAATGTAAAACGTGAAACGTGAAACGTAAAGGACACAGTATGCAGCACGCATTACCGAGTTCCCCACTCACCAAATAACCACTCACCGATCCAAACCAAACAATCTCCGCGCGTTTTCACAAGTCGCTTCGGCCAACGTATCCAGCGGAATCCCGCGCTCCGAGGCGATCCGCTGGGCCACGAAGCGCACATAGGCCGGCGCGTTGCGTTTTCCCCGGTGAGGCATTGGGGCCAGATAGGGGCAATCGGGCTCCAACAGCAACAGCTCCAGAGGGAGTTGCCGCGCCACCGTTAGACTCGATGAGTTCTTGAACGTGGTCGTTCCTCCCAAGCCGATGTAGAAATTCATCCGGATCGCCTCCCGCGCCAGGTCCATGTCTCCGGGAAAACAATGGCGCACGCCTCCCACCTCGGCGGCGCCCTCCTCCCGCAGAATGCGCATCGTCTCTTCGTCCGCGGACCGGCTGTGCACGATCAACGGAAGCTTGAGCGTTCGCGCCAGCCGGATCTGATCGCAAAAAGCCCACCGCTGCACGTCCCGG
>JAUWMS010000248.1 GCA_030613045.1 Candidatus Latescibacterota bacterium
TATTCGGCCAGTGTCATTACTTGGACGGCCGCCCCCGGATCGAGGCCCGGGGGGGATTGATTCGGAGCGACCAGTACGACGAATTGAGAAATTCTCCCCACGGGATGCTGGCGTGCGTGGTATGTCACGATCCGCACAAAAGCATCCGATACCACTTAGGCGGGGTGAAGACGCCCACCTGTACCCCTTGTCACGCCGGTCGGACGATCCGCATCTCCCAAATGGCCGATCTGAGGTGTATAAACTGTCATATGCCCCTGGCCGCCAAATCCGCCGTTGCGACGGGGCCCGAAGGTCTCTTGGGAGATATGCACAGCCACATGTTCAAATTGAACACCGATCCGGATGCCCGCATGTTCTCCGGGGACGGCAAGTTCGTCCTGTCGGATGGAGCAGGCCACGGGATTCTCAAGGTGGAATTCGCCTGTCGGAGTTGTCACAACGGAGAGACCGCCCGGAAAAGAAGCGTAGCATGGATGTACGAACATGCCGGGCGCATTCATTAGAGCATGTGGAATTGGAAAGCCGTACTTACTCCTTCGGGAACACAAAACAGGGCTGGCGCACGTCAAAATGGTTCCGAGGAAAAACTGTTTTTTTTCGTTTCGTCCGGGGACTTTGCGGTCTCTGCGATACAAAAACGTAAGGATCAACCCTGAACGAGCATAGAAAGCGAGGAACGCGTATGATCATCGAGAAAGCCGTAATCCCCGTGGCGGGACTGGGAACCCGATTGCTGCCGGCGTCCAAATCCCAACCCAAGGAGATGCTTCCGGTGGGACGGAAACCTGTGGTGCAATATGTCGTGGAGGAATTGGCCCATCAGGGCCTTCGGGACGTGCTGTTTATTACCGGCTGGAAAAAGCGGGCCATCGAGGATCACTTCGACGAAAGCCCGGAACTGGTTCAGCGGCTCACCGGAAAGAGCCAATGGGAGCTTCTCGATGCGTTGGATCCGAAGGCGTCTCATCTCCACTTCTTTTACGCCCGTCAAAAACATCCCAGAGGGCTGGGCGATGCGATTCTGTACGCCGAGCATTTCGTGGCCGAAAGCCCTTTCGTGGTCGCTCTGGGCGATGCGATCATTCAATACCGCAACTATTCCGATCTCCTCCGCCGGCTGATGGGCGTCCACCTGAAGCACAACGCCAGCGCCACCATCGCGGTGGAGGAAGTGCCCGACGAGGAACTGGGACTTTATGGCGTCGTAAAGCCCAAAGAAGGAGCGGATCCCGATGCGGAGAGTTTCGAGATCGAGGACGTGGTCGAGAAACCCTCCGTAGAAGACGCTCCGAGCCACTATGCCATTTCCGCGCGGTACGTCTTCAGCCCGATCATCTTCCGGGCGCTGCGGCAAACCGGCCAAACCGAAGGCGAAGTGGGCCTGAGTCACGCCATCCGGCAATTGATACGGATGGGCGCTCCGGTGCGCTGCGTGAAGCTCAAACCCGAGGAAACGCGCTACGACATCGGAAATTTCGAGACCTATTTCAAGACCTTCATCCACTTTGCCATACACGACAAGGAATGCGGGCCGGCCATCCGGGAGTTTATTCGGGAGGAGATGGGACTTGATGTCTGATCCGGCTTCAACGAGTGCCCTCTTCGCTGCTTCTGTTTGGGGAGGATGGAAACTTACTCTTCGAAGCTCCGCAGGCCAACTGACAAACGAAAAATGAGCAATGAGCAATATCCTGCTTCCCCTCCCCATGAATTGGGGCGGTGTGGTATTGTTCATTGCTCATTATTCATTGTTCCAACAACCGCTCAATAGCCATCAACAGCGCTTCTTCGTAACTTGCATACGCCTTGCCTCCCACCACCCACGTAGCCGGATCAACGGCATCCAGGACGCACGTTGGATCCAGAATGACCACCTCACGCCGGGCCTCCGCATACTTCCTCCCTCCATAATACGCCTGCGCCAGGATGAGATGCACCGTCTTCCAATGTACGTTCGGATCGTGTTGGAAAACATAGAGCGAATCCGCCTCCAGCGCGCGATTTGCGCAGTCTATCGCGTTGTCGAAATCGGCCATGCGAAGGCATAATGCGGCCTTGCCCACAAGCGCATCCGTCGGCGCCTCCGCCCCCTTCTCTATGGCTTGATCGAAGCAGCCAATCGCCTCGTCCCATGAGTCCAGCCTCGTATAACTCCATCCCTGGCCATTGTAGGCGTCGGCGTAATCCGGGTTGAACTCGAGGGCAAGGTCAAATTTGTCCAGAGCCTGCGCATATTCCCCATTCGTGTATTGCGTCCAGCCTTCCTCCGTGACGACCGAAGCAAGCTCGTTCCAGGACCCCATCAGGTTACGACAGTCTTCTCGGCTGCCGCATGCGGTGCACAGCAGGCATACAAGGAATAGTAAGATCGTGTAGCGCTTCATCGGGGAGACTTCCTTAAGGTGATTGGTGAGTGGTGAGTGGTTTCTGGCTACTGATCACCGACCTCCACAAATCTGGGCAGTTGGGTAGGGCATTTTTCATTGCTCATTGTTCATTATTCATTGCAGTTAAAAGGGGATCGTCCATCGGAGAGCCACCGAGTTCGGGTGCAGGCGCATGCGCAATTGGTTTCCTACCTGAACCGGCCCGGAGCCGAGGAAATAGCCGTCCATCACATTATACAGATAGACGATCCCCGCGGTCACGAACAACCCGTTGCTGATTTTCAAGGTTCGGTCCGACTTACGGAACGCCTGACGGATGCGCTCGACATTGGCTTTACTATCCATCGGCATCGTAAGGTAATCATCGTACGCGTTGTCGCTGATTTTCTGAATAACGACGGCGGAAGCGATGGCCGCCACTTCGAGACCGAGGATCATCCCTCCCTTGAACTTCTCGTTCCGATGGATCTGCTCCCATCCCGGAACGAAGGCACGCAGCTTCGATCCAGCGAGTCGGGAGATTCGAGAAGGTTTCTCTTGTTCGGCGTGCGCATCCTGTGCAATCGGGACGTCGGGCGGAGCCTCCGGGATAGGCGCGTCGAAATCCGCATCCTTCGAGAGCTTGGTGTACACCTGGTCCAAAATGGAGACCGTCGCCCCGGGCCGCAGGATGAACACTTTCCCCACCGAGACCCGATCGGACACCTGAAGAATTATAATCCTTCCGATGGGAAATTCTTCCCCCCAGGACATGAGCCGGCGAATCTCCAGAATCGTCCCCTCCCGAACGGAGTATTTTTCCACCAAATCGGTATAGACTAAATTCTCCTCCACCCTCACAACGTACCCCACTCCTGCGTACGCTGTCCCCGCAAAAAGCAGCCCACCCAGGGCAAAGGGAATAAAAGATGAAAGATGAAAGATGAAAGATAAAGATCCTTTCCCTTCCCTTTTTATCTTTTCCCTTTCTACTTTTATCTTTCTTTTCCCTTCCCCTTTCATCTTTTTACTTTTTATTTTTAACTTTTTATTTTTTGCGTTCATCCTTCTCCTCCTCGATTCGTGCAATCCAGGATTGAGCTTGTGGAGCGTATGGGCTTTCCGAATAATCCGCAAGCATCTTCTCGAATGCCCGCATCGCTTCTTTCAGATTGCCCAGTTCGTAGCAGCAGAAGCCGAACATGAGCCCCGCTCGATCGTTCTTGTCCGTCCGGGAGCCGTCCTCCAACATAGCCTTGAAGTGCTCAATCGCGTTCGAATACCGTCCCTTCTGATAGAGATACTGTCCGGCCCAAAAATGCGCCTCATAGGGCTCCATGGACGGGGCCGCCGTCTGAGAGGAGGGCAAATCGTTTTTCACTTCCGCGCCGGAGTATAAAGAAAGAAACGCCCCTTTGTATTTTCGCCGCAACGCACGTTCGAGAAGAGAAGAGGCGGTGTCCTCCGGTGCCGAGAGTTCTTCCGGGATAGCGCTTCCCCGGAAAGCCGCAGGGGGAGAGGGAGAGACGGGGAGAGGGGCGGAAGAGGGGGCAGAAGGCATAGCCACTTTTTTTATCCTCGCTTTCCTTTTCCGTTTCTCCTTTTTCTTTTTTCCTTTTTCCCTTCCATCCTCTCCGGTTTCTTTCCTTATCTCGCTCTCCACAGTCTCCTTATCGAGCCGACTGACCCGGTCCCCCTTTTTGATCGTGGTCTCCTGCGAACGTATTTTCCCCAGGGATGACCGCCCCGTCACCTCCGTCGCCTCCAACTCGCCGATCTTCACTTGCACGGGCCCCATATTCTCCTTCGTCAGAGGGTGGATGAGTATCGTCTTTCGATAAATCCACAACCTCATCCCGGCGGCGATCCCATCCTCCGACCCAAGATCGAAGCGAATTTCGTCCTCCTCCACAGCGATCACCGTGCCCACCTTCTCCCCACCTGCTCCCCCGGCCTCCCGATTGTGGATTGCGGATTGCGGATTGCGGGGAGAAATCTTCAAACCTCCCGCAGGTTCCAAACCTGCGGGAGGTTGTTCCACCCCCTCCCCCTCTTTGACCGGATTCTTCTCCGAAACCGCAGCCCCATAAATAGGAAGGAAAAAAACTATTAGGAAACAGAGCACAAAAGAAAACGAAATTTGAAATCGGGTCATTCCTCATTCCCCATTGTTCATTGTTCACTGGTCATTGGTCATTCCACCTTAACCATTTTCCCGGCACCGCCATTTCCGTCAAATTTTACCTGATAGATATACACGCCGCTCCCGGTCTCTCTGCCCTCGCCGTCCTTGCCGTCCCATCGCACGAGATGGGATCCGCCCCCTTGATGTCCCTCCATCACCTGCCGGATCAATTGACCTCCCAGGTTATATATTCTTATGGACACCGGGCCGCTTCGGGGCAACTCATAGACGATGCACGTCTCCGCATTGAACGGATTCGGATAATTCGGCAAAAGTCTCAGACGCGACGGCAGCGTCTCCGCACGGTGATGAACGGTCTTCTGAAGCCGATACGCTCCGGGTTGAGACACCACCGCCACCGCTCTCCCACCGGCCCGATCCAGATAGGTGGGCACATAGCGCCACTCGGCCTGCATCTCGTCCCACCGAAACACGCCCACCTCGTCTCCATCGCGGACCGCATCGTACGAAATGCTCAGTTCAACAGGCTCCCGGAAGGTCTTATCCGAGGCGTCCAGAATATACACCCCCGGAGATTTCGGATTGCGGATTGCGGATTGCGGATTGCAGGACGCAGGTTTTTCAATCCGAAATCCGGCTTGGAGAGCCTGCTTCCCGACCCCTGATCCCCGTTCCCCGATCCCTGCCTCCTG
>JAUWMS010000569.1 GCA_030613045.1 Candidatus Latescibacterota bacterium
GATCAGGGGTCAGGATCAGGCGGCCTGAAAGCGGACGCTGTTCCCTACAGGTCAGCCACTTGCAAAAGTCCGAAAGCGAGAGGATGCAACTCCGTTGGCAACGACAAAAGGACTCTATTATTGTCATTGCGAGGCTCGGAGCGCCGGGCGCCATCTCATCTGAGGAGTTTTTTGCAAGTGGCTTCGGTGATTTACAACTGGCAAAAAAGGAGATCGGGCTATGTCGCGGATCATACGAGCAGGTGTGGCGCGGGCGAATATCACGCCGAGTGTGGGGGAGGACAATGTGGGCGATTATCGGCGGTTGGTGCCTGCCGTCGGGGTGGGGAATGAACTGTATGCGAAGGCGTTGGTGTTGGACGACGGGGAAAACAGCGTGGCCATCGTGACTGCGGATGTGATCGGATTTCCCGGAACGTTGGTGGAGGATACGCGGGCGCGGATCGAGAAGCTGACCGGGATTCCGGGGAAGCAGGTGTTGCTCAGTGCGTCTCATACGCATTCCAGTCCGGCTACGACGCAACACGATCAGGCGGCTCAGGAGTATCTGACGGAGTTGGCGAAGAAGGTGGCCGGAGCGGTGTATATGGCGGACCGGAATAAGCAGGAGGTGCGCATCGGGTTCGGCCAGGGCGCGGCCGAGGTGTGCATCAATCGCTGGCAGAAGATGCCCACGGGGGTCAAGTGGGGGCCGAATCCGGATGCGGTGGTGGATTATACGGTGGGTGTGCTCCGGGTGGATGATTCGGAGGGCAAGCCGCTTGTGATTTTGGTGAATTATGCGTGCCATCCCTCGATTATGGGGGCGGACAATTTGCTCTACTCCGGGGATTATACGAGCTATGTGCAGAGCGTGGTGGAGAGGGTGTACGACGGGGAGGTGACTGCGATGTTCAGCACCGGAGCCGGCGGGGACATCAAAATTGCCGCGCTCAATGAGGACGGGTCGAAGTTTCACTATGGGAATCTCGAAGACTGTCGGCATTTCGGGACGATCATCGGGGCTGAGGCGATTAAGGTCGCGGAGGGGATCGAGACGGCCGCGATCGAGCGGGTGTGCGCGGAGACGATGCGGGTGGATCTTCCGATGGCTACGCTTCCGAGCTTGGAGGTGGTGGAGCGGGAATTGGAGACACTTGAGCGGGAGATTGCGGAGTTGGAGGCCAAAGGAGCCCGAACCGTCTCGAAACGGGAGCAGTTGGCCTGGGCGCAGGCGACTCGGAAGGCGCTTGAGGAGGGCACGGCTCCCACGAGTATTCCCGCGGAGGTGCAGTTGATCCGCATCGGGGATGAGGTGGCGTTGTTTGTGGTGCCCGGGGAGCTTTTCGTGGAGGTCGGGATGCGGATCAAGGAGGCGATGGGACTTCCGGGGGCGTTTGTGGTGGCATACGCGAACGGATACGATCTGGGCTATCTGCCTTCGAAGCAGGCGGAGAAGGATGGCTGGTGTAGGCACGACGATTCGTATAAAAGCGCGCTGTGGCCCGCCAATTTCTCCGGCGGGATCGAGGATGTTTTCGTGGATGCGGCCCGGGAACTGGTTTCGAAAACAGCTTGAGCGTTATGCGCGTGAGACTTCCGAAGTCTGACAGACTTCGGAAGTCTGATCTTGGCGTATTGTTGTGAAA
>JAUWMS010000565.1 GCA_030613045.1 Candidatus Latescibacterota bacterium
TACGGAGGTGCGGGTTACGTCGGGCCTGACCACGGGGACGGGCCCGGTGCGGGTCGAGGGGGAGACGGAGACGCAGATCAATGATTCGGGGCGTTCTTTAGAGGTCCCCGGAGCGTTTTGTCTGAGCCAGAACGTTCCGAATCCGTTCAATAATTCTACGCGGATCGGGGTGCAATTTCCCGAGACGAGTGCGGTGGAGCTTGCGGTTTTCGACGTGCTGGGACGTAGGATCAGGACGCTGTTGGATGGGATGGTGGAGGCAGGCTCCTATACGGCACGGTGGGATGGGAGAGATGATGCCGGGAGATTGATGGCAAGTGGGGTATATCTTTGCAGGCTGGAGGCGGGAGCGGGTGGGGTTGTGGGGGAGCGGAAGATGGTTTATGTGAGATAGGAATAGCTGCAAAGGCACAGAGCAGAAGTGATAGGGGGGGGACGGATCACCACTCACCGATAACCACTCACCACTCACCAGGGAAGGGAGTGCGTACGATGAAGGAAATCATGGGAAGGATCGCCGATCCGGCGCATCTGCTTGGAGCGATTCGGGTTTCCATGCAGGAGGGTGGGAATTTTTTGGTGAGCAGGATGGCGCCGCGGGGGCCGATGATGCGGGAGCCGAATTTGAGCTACGTGTCTAAGGCGAGTTGGGGGATGTACGAGGCCGGTGTGGATCACGACGTGATTGCGCGGTTGCTGGACTGGGCCTGGAAGGAGGCGCTTCGGCCCAATGGGGATTTTTACATTCCGGGGGAGCGGCCGGAGTATAAGGATATGCAGCGCGTTTATCGCCCTTTGACGTTCGGGAAGGTGGCCGCGTGGATCGGTCATCCCTTGATCCGCGAGGAGCGGGTGATCCGGCGGATGTTGCAGTATCAGCACAAAGCCTCGGGAGGAGTGTTCAATTACATCGGGGAGGATCCGAAGCACGTGGAGGAGCAGGCCACGCTGGGCGCGCTGAACACGAGCTTCTTCGGGCATTTGATGATCGCGCTGGATCGGAAGGAAGAAGCGATCCGGGCCGGGGATTGGATGCGGCGATTCGTGGAGGTCAATCGGGAACATATGGAAAAGGGAGTGCTTTATACTCAGATGACGCCCGACGGGGAGTTGGTCGTGGATGTGAAACCCGGAGAGAAGATCGGCAAGGTGGTGGATCTTTTGGATCCGAAGCAGGAGTTCTGGCAGGGGGGCACGGCGATGGCGTATCTCGTGGCGCTGTACGAGACGATGCGCGAGCGTTGGGGATTCGCGGAGGATCAGGCGCGGCCTTATCTGGACAGTGCGTTGCTTTTGCTCGATTTCGAGGAGCGGATGCCCTTGGAGACGTATCTCTGGATTTCCAAATGCAAGGTGGGCTGGGGCGCCGGGGAGTTGCTGAGGGTGTTGGTCCGGTATGGGAAGGCGAAACGAGCGGTCGAGCGGGCGTACCGGCTGTGCGAGCGCGTGGCGGTCTTCACCTTTCTCGACAATCAGTTGCCGAACGGAGGGTGGTCGTGTTTTCATTACCCGCTGTCCGAAGGGATTCCGGAGTTGGCATTCAATTATAAGCCGCTGAAGGGATTGGTGCGGATCCCGGATCAACGGATTCCGGAGTCTCAGACGATCTTTCTGCCCGGTGAGGAGATCACGGGGGAGTTCGTGGGAGAGATGAAAAGTGTGGAGTTGGGGATTGCGGAGATGCTGAAGGGAAATGAAAACTGAAAAATGAAACGGGCAAAAGTTAAAATACCAACGGGCATGGGCTATGCCTCATTATCCTTTCTCGTTTCTACGCTTCTGCG
>JAUWMS010000208.1 GCA_030613045.1 Candidatus Latescibacterota bacterium
AGCACGTTTCGACAGAGGATCAGATCCACGCGGGAAATCACCGGGTCGCTCGTGAGGTTGTGGCACCCGAATCGCACGAGACGACGGATCCGCTCCGAGATACGGCATCGTCCGTCAATAGAGAAATATCGTTTCACGTCCTCACCGAGGGATTCGAGTTTGGCGTTGTCATATACGCCCAGCCGCGCCTTGTCCAACGTGCCCTCATGGAGGTCCGTGCCGTAAATCCGAATGTCCCAGTCCGCGATCCCATCGCCGAGATGTCGGTCCAGCATGATGCCTATGGAGTAAGGCTCCTCCCCGCTGGCGCATCCCGCGCTCCAAATCTTGAGGCGTCGCGCCGCCTGTTTCCGGCGAATCAGTTCCGGAAGGACACAGGTGTCAATCACCCTAAAGGCTTCCCGATCCCGGAAGAAGTCGCTTACGTTGATGGCCAGATCGTCGAGAAACTGTTGATATTCGGCGGGATCGGCATCGAGAATCGCGGCGTACTCCGAATAGGAATGGATTCGATGCGCTCTGAGTCGTCTTGCGATCCGGCGTCTGAGGCTGGTCTTTCGGTATTCCCTGAAGTCCAGCGCTCTATCCCGGTATATTTTCTCCAAAAGGTGCGGCAGTTGGTCGTCGTGCGCTATCGCTCGCATATCCCCCCAAAAGGACCGGCGTAAAAAGACAGGGAATCGGAAGTACCGGACGGAAAAATAATACATTACGCCCTCGTTGTCAATAGATTTATCTCACCGGTGGCGAAGAAAACCAGCGATCAGAGGTCGGAGATCAGAGGTCAGGAGTCGGGAGCAGCCATTCTGTATTCTGACTCCTGTATTCTGACTTCTGCAGTTAGAAGCCAGTCCCCACTATCTCAGCACGATAACCTTCCGAACGGTCCGGCGCTCCCCGATGTCCAACCGGCAGAGAACCAGGCCGCTGGCAACTTGGTTTCCTCGTTCGTCCCGACCATCCCACGAGATCGCAACACGGCCCGGCAAGGTCTCCTCGTACAGAAGCGTCCGTATGCGCTGACCTGTAAGATTATAGATTTCAAGGCGCACCCGGCCCGCCTCAGGGGGCACGTCGAGGTAAAATGTGGTCTGTTCGTCGAAGGGATTGGGGAAGTGGGTGAGCGCGATTTTATTGGGAATGTCGAGTCGTTCCAATTGGGCGCGGACGAAGGCTTTCATCGTTTGTTGGATCTCCGAGCCGACGGATTTTATGCTCCTGAAAAGCTTCAGATAAGCTTCCGTTTCGCTTGCCCGGACACTGGGGCTTCCTCTGACCGTGGGATGCGTCCGTTCCCAGTTCAGGGCGATAGTGGAGATGTCCCATTCATCCACGATGCCATCCCCGTTGGCGTCCGCGAACATTGCGTTAGCGGGATTCCAAAGCGCCGCACCCTGCCCGATCCACAACGATTGCGGATTGCGGATTGCGGATTGCGGATTTCCCCCCAACCCGCCAGATGAGGCGCCGTCGATCCTCGGAGGTCCCTCGGTGTGCCAGTGGGATTCGATGGGAAGAAGGTCGGTCGCATCCACGGAACCATTGTTATCCGTATCCCCCGGCCAAACGAAAGTCTTAATTTCCGCGCCTTGGGGGATCAGAAGATGCTGGTCCGCCGGGAGAAATACCAAATCTTGGACCCGACCGCCGGGCCAGGTGATCTCGATTTGACCCACCCGCTCGTGCGCGCCCAGACCGAAGTGGATGGGCAAGCCATTGTCCGCGACGACGTGACGCGTTTGCGTGCGTCCGCCGGCCGTGACCCGGATGCGCGCGCCGATGCCCTTCCATAGTTTGATCCCGATGAAGTGGTTGCTGGTGTGCACGTTTCGGTAAAGCCGATTCGGAGCCCCGGCGTTCAGGAGAAACAGATCAAGCCCTCCGTCCAGATCATAGTCCGCAAAGGTCGCATAGATACCAGGACCAGTATCTTCCGTCTCTCCGAAAGGGTTATGGATAAATCCGCCGTCCTCGCCAAGATAGAGCACATTGGACTGTCCCTCTTCCGTTACGTAGAGATCCAGGTCGCCGTCGTTGTCCACATCGGCCTCCGCCGCGCTTCGATCCGGCCCCGAAAGCGCAACGCCCATGAGCCAGCCCCTCTCCGCAAAGGCGCTGTCGGGACGATTGACAAAGAGGCGGTTGTCCGTCCGGTCGTTGACCACGTAGAGGTCTGGATCGCCATCGAGATCGAAGTCGCCCCAGATGGCATGGCGACCGGGTCCCGAATCGGCCACGCCCATTCCGGAGGTCCCGTTCAAAAACGCGCCGTCTCCGTGGTTGCGGTAAAGCACATTGGGACTTCCATCGTTGACCACGTAAAGGTCGGGATCGCCATCCAGATCGAAATCACACCAGGCGGCGGCCGTTCCCCGTCCCCGGTCATCGGTTCCGGATGCGGCCGACACGTCCTCGAAGGTGCCGTCGCCGAGATTGCGATAGAGCCTGTTCGCGTTCCTCGCGTTGACTACGTAGAGATCGGGATCGCCGTCGCTGTCGTAATCCCCCCAACCGGCCCAGCGGCCCCGGCCCCAGGAGACGCCTTCGGTTGCGGAGGATACAACAACGAAGCGCGTCCCATCGTTGCGGTAGAGGAGGTTGGTTTGACCGTCCCGCACCACGTAGAGGTCGGGATCGCCATCCATATCATAGTCGCCCCAGCAAACCCAGCGGCCCCGTCCTTCGTCGGCCACGCCAAGCTTTTCCCCAACTTCCGCGAACGCGCCGTCTCCCTCGTTGTGGTACAAACGATCCGGCCCGCCCTCGCGAACCACAAAAAGATCGGGAAACCCATCGCCGTCGTAATCGCCCCAGGCCGCGCTGCGATCCGAGCCGTCGCCCTCCCCCGCCACAATGGACGAAGCGTACTCGAACAACGGATGACCTTCTGCGACCTCGAATGTAAAAGTCCGCTTCGGAGCACCCGGCGGATCCGTCGAGACGGCTCCTTCCCCATCCACCGCGCGGACGTAATACCAGATCTTTGTTCCCCGCGTCCTCGCCGGAATCGCCGCCCGGAAACATAGCAGATTCTCACCGCAAAGTCGCGAAGGACGCAAAGAAAAACAAGATTCAGGTTTTGAAGTGCTTTGCGTGCTTTGCGCGCTTTGCGGCTTTGCGGTGCGGATTTTGCATTTTTCATTATCCACTTCCTCCATCGGGACTTCCTCGAAGTGCACGCTGTCGGCGGAGAAAAACAGGGCGACCTGAGCGATGCCGTCCGCGTCCTGCACGCAGGCGGTCACTTCGTACGGGCTGGTCTCGTCATCCGTATCGGGAAGGAGCGTGGTTTCCGAGATCAGCGGCGGGGAGTTGTCGGCAAATCCGGTCTTTCGGAGCGCGTCCAATATCCGGAGTTTTCCGTATCCCCACTTGTCGTTGGGAACGGCTCCGGTGAACGCGTCCCGAAGCGCCCCTTCGGTCAATGCGCGGCGGACGCCCTCGTGGGTCAGCGTGGGATCGGCCTGAAGAAGCAGCGCGGCGGCTCCGGCCACGTGCGGGAGCGCGGAGCTGGTGCCCTCGAACGGGCCGTATCCACCCAGCGTCTTCTTCCCGACGGTGTGAGATTGAGCCGTGTACACAATGCTGCCCGGAGCCGCCAAATCCACGAGAGGCGTGCCGTCTATGCGTTTTCCCCATCCGCTGAAATCGTTGATGGCTCCCTTGGTATTTCGCGTGCCCCGGGGATCGTAAGCCGCCACCGTGATGGCCTCGTCCGCCGTGCCCGGCCAGGTGACCGTGCCGTCGTCGGTCACAAAATCCAGAAATTGCGCGCCATCCACCCAGTCGGTCACGTCGTCGGTCACGAATCCATCCATGCGCTGATCGCTTTCCCCTTGATTCTCCGCAACGAGTGTCCAGACCCCATCTGCACCGTCCTCCCGGTAGAGCGCCACATCCATCTTGAAAGTCCCCCTCGAAGAGACCGCAACGTGGCTGAATGCCTCAATATCGCCGACCTTCGTCGGCTCCCCGCTTCCATCGAGAGGGATAGTTTTTCCGGAAGGCGGGATCACCCGGAGGACGAGAGAGGGGGGGGCTCCCACTTTCTCACTCTCCCACTCTCTCACTTTCCCACTCTCCCAGTTCCCCTCGCTCCAGAGCACGGTCAGGTAGATTTGTCGCACGCCGATGTCCTTGGGGATGTTGATGCGGATGCTCCGGGATCCGCCCGCTTTAATGGGGGCGCGACAGTGCTTCTTGCGCTTGGGACCAGCCAGATTCCCGGAAGCGCTGAGCTGGACGATGCCTTCGCGGGCCAGCGCGGCGATCATCTGTTCCAAATTGGAGGAGCCGTCCATAAACTCGAATATCCACGTGCCGAATTCGTATACCATGATATCCGCGCCGAGCTTGCGCGCCCAAGGGATGTACCACTCCGGAGAAAGATTGGCTCGATTGGCGACGAGAAGCTCCGCGCCCGGAGCGATGCCGATTAGTCTCCGGTCAAGCGAAGATCCTCCGGCTGCGATACCTGACGAGCACGTGCCGTGATTGACCCCATCTCCACGGTCGTAAATCAGTCCTCCGCCGCGTCGCTGGATGCCGTTGTTCTCCAAGGTAGCCACGATCTTGCACGTATGCAGCGGAATCAACTTTTCCCCGGGATCGAGCGCGTTGTTGCCGTTCCCGTCCACGATCACATAGATCGGCTCTCCGAACGTGGGATCGCTTCGGGAGAATCCGGCTTCAGGCCCGAACTCCCTCCGGCCGTTCCGGTTCCGGTCGTTGTAGAGCCAATCGAGATCGGCTTCAAACACGCCGGGGACCGGGCTGAATTGATGGTGGTGATCCACGATCCCGGCATCCCAAAATCTCAGGACTTCGTCCGAATCGAACACGCCGTCGGCGTCGGTGTCCACGCCATCCACACCGTTGTCGAAGCGGGCATTGTCGTTTTTATCCATCCAGTCCACCGGTTCCCCGTCGGCCCGCCAGAACGTGGGATGGAACACATCCACGCCGGTATCGAATAGGGCGATCCGGACACCCTGGCCCGTCAGAGACGGGGGGGGCGCTGACAGGCTCCATACCCGATCCGCCTGGATCTGAGGCCCACTCACGTCGAGCGGCGAGACGACTTTCGGTCGCCAGCATGATTCGATGCGCTCGACGACCTCGCTTTTCTCAAGAAGGGAAAGAGCGCCCCAGGGAATCCGCGCGCCGTAGATGCACTCCACGTGCAGGATTTCTCCGCCCATTCGATGAAAACCGACGCCTCGATCCTCGAGTTCGGACAGGACGGATTCGGAGGGCTCCCGCGCAAAACGGATGGAAACCTCTATGGAATCCGCCCCGGCGATCTTGCTCAGACGCCCGCTGGCGCGCGCGCCTTTCAGGTAGGCGAGGGCGGAGTTTGACTTCCGGTGACTGGTGAGTGGTGAGTGGTGAGTGGTGGCCGGTTCGCCGAAAATGGGTTCCCCAGCCACGAAGCAAGTCATGGAAAGAAAAAGCGCTATCGCGATCTTTGTGAGCATAGCTTCCCCGTTGTTCATTGTTCATTGCTCATTGCTCATTATTCATTGCCCCAATAATACGCATAGGAAGCCGATGTGTCAAGTTTTTGTTGGGGCGAAAGGGGAGAGGGCGCATTTTTCTCTTGCAAAGGCGGGGATGGATAGGTATTTTCAGATCAGGAGTCAGAAGTCAGGAGTCAGAAGTCAGGAGTCAGAAGTCAGCATTTCCAT
>JAUWMS010000578.1 GCA_030613045.1 Candidatus Latescibacterota bacterium
CCCGGAAGGATCTTGCCTTCAAGGAATTCCAGGGACGCGCCGCCGCCGGTGGATACGTGGGACACCAGTTGTTCCATGCCCGCCTGCTTGATTGCCGAGGCGGAATCGCCCCCGCCGATGATGGTGGTTGCGCCTTGTTTGGTGGCTTCGGCGAGGGCTTCGGCGATGGCGAAGGTGCCTTTGGCCGTCTCCTTGATCTCGAAGACTCCCATCGGGCCGTTCCACACCACCGTCCTGGCCGACTGGATGATCCCGGAAAACCGCTCGATCGTCTCCGGCCCGATGTCCACGCCTTCCCAGTCCGCGGGAATTTGATCCGAAGGTACGGTCTTCACAGCCCCCACCTTGCGGCTGCCGAAGTCTAACTTATCGGTCACCACGCAGTCTGAGGGCAGCGCCAGCTTCTCTCCGGCACGCTTCAATAGGTCTCCGTCGAACACGATCCGGTCTGCGTCCAACAGAGAATTTCCGATCTCTTTCCCTTGCGCTTTGAAGAAGGTGAACGCCATCCCGCCGCCGATGATGAGCGTATCCACTTTGGTCAGGAGGCTCTCGATCACGGGAATTTTGTCGGATACTTTGGCCCCGCCGAGGATCGCTACGAAGGGACGCTTTGGCTGTCCCACGGCCGCGCCGAGATAGTCCAACTCCTTCTGCAGCAGGAATCCCGCCGCACACTGATCGAAGAAGTGGGTCACGCCCTCCGTAGAGGCGTGCGCGCGATGGGCCGTGCCGAATGCGTCGTTGATGAAGCAGTCGCCCAAACGAGCTAATTGTTCCGCAAAAGCGGGATCGTTTTTCTCCTCTTCCAGGTGAAAACGGAGGTTCTCCAGAAGCAGCACGTCCCCTTTGTTCAGTTGGGCGACCATCGCCTCCACCTCCGTTCCCACGCAGTCCGGGGCCAATGGAACCGGCTGTCCCAGCAGTTCGCTCAGACGCGCCGCCGCCGGAGCCAAACTCATTTTGGGCACCACGTTCCCTTTGGGGCGTCCGAGATGGGACATCAAAATCAGCTTGCCGCCCTGCTCGATCACATACTTGATGCTCGGAAGCGCGGCCTGAATCCGGGCGTCGTCGGTGATCTGCTCGTTTTCGTCCAGGGGCACGTTAAAGTCCACGCGCATCAGCACCTTTTTACCGTTAAGCTCCAAATCCTTCAAGGTCAATTTTGCCATAGTTTCCTCCATGTTGCTGTTGTACCGCGGAGACGCAGAGAAGTTCAAAATCTTTTTGTGGATTTCTCCGTGAACGTTGCGCCTTCGTGGTCATGTTATCTCTGGGGGGGGGCATCCATTTTTTTCAGGCGTTCTGCAAGCCGAACGTTAATGATGGCGGTTATTGTGCCTCCTCTGTATTCAGGATGCCCTTTCTACCAAGCGGCCACTGAGGAATTTATGGAGGACACTGGACATGAGCGTCTGGTAGGGAAGACCTTCCTGAATGGCTCTCTTTTGGAGGTTCACAAGGTTTTTTTCGGAGATCCGAATGCTGCCCCTTTTGTCTTTTCTGTAAGTGG
>JAUWMS010000236.1 GCA_030613045.1 Candidatus Latescibacterota bacterium
TCCCCCACCGTTCACGCGCGCCGCACGGAAAATCACGTCGTACGTCTGCCACTCCATCGGCGGGTTGCAGGCGTTCACGAGAGGCGCGAACTGATCGTAGATTCCTCCGCAGTCCCCCTTGCCGGGAATGTTGAGACCGTAGGAATCGAGCACCTGAATCTCGTACCGGCCCTGCAGGAACACGCCGCTGTTCCCCTTGGCTTGTCCCGTGGCCTCCGGCATATCCGGACACCGAAACTCCAGATGAAGAAAGAAATCGGTGAAGCGCTCCGTGCTCATGATGTCGCCCGTACGGGGCACCACGTGCAGAATGCCATCCTCGACCTTCCAACCCGCAGGCTTGCCGTCCCGCGTGGTCCAGTTGCTCACGTCCTTGCCGTTGAACAAAATGACGGCGTTGGATGGTGATGTTGCCTGGTAGGTATCCATTGCGTTTCTCCTTTCTTTGTTGGTGGTAGATATATCCGCTGAGCTCTCCCTTTTCCGAAACCGCAGCGCAGTTTTCTTCTCCCGCGATAGCCCGAAGTGGTGAGTGAGCCGCTCGACCACGCAGCCACGTGTTTGGGCGGCACAACGGCAACGGTAACGTGCCCCGTTATTGATCATCACACCAGAACTCGTTGACGGTCGTCCAGCCGTGGGGATCTCTTTCGCAGGCATAGACCGCCAGCCCGTTCGGCGTAACAAAGATACCAGCGCCGTACCTGAAGCTTACCCCGGAGCAACAGTGCATAGGTTTGGTATTGAGCTTTTGGATCATCTTCGAGGTGCTCTGAGAGGGGTCCAGTCGAAACAGGTCCAGACAATCCACGCCCTCATCATTGCGGTTGAAACCCAAACCATACAGACGGCCAGAGGTGTCGCTCACAAGGTTCAGGCTTTGGTGACTTCCCCAAGTGTGATCGGGACACCAGTCGGATCGGTCTGCGTCGCTGCTATCCCAGATGCGCCACGGCGAAAATCGGCAATCCGCATCGTACAAAGGCTTTCCGTTCGATACATAGAAGTCGAGAATTGCAGAATCCCAACGGCCCACCACGAGCAGATAATCCAAACTTCGTTTGACGATGCCGACCGCACCCGCAGTGAGCCCATGGCCGGAACGCTCGATGGCCAAATGTTGGAGCGGTTGCGGAGAAGCCGGATCCGAGACGTCGTAGAAAAACACTTTGGAGCGATCTCTGCTCGAATTGTCCTCTACCCCAACGACCAGGTAGGGGCCAATGACCTGAATGCCACCGGCGTGCTTGAGAGGGGCGTCACAAAGCTTGTGGTAATATGCTATCGTCTCAGTGTGATCCTCGCCTCCCGATTCCCAAGGGCGCACAAGCGCCGAGGACCCATCGGAGTCGGAGGACAACGGAAGAATTCCCATAAAGAAATAAGATTCCGAATCCGAACTGCTGGACACGATCATCGTTGCCGCGCTGTTCCCAACGAGGTATGACCTTTGAAGGCCCTGCAGATGACCGCCGTATGGGAAGTCTATACTGCCCGTTTTGATCTTGCCTATGCGGCCTTGTTGGCGTATTTTGCTGAAGGCCTCCGGGACATTTGAGAGCTGGGGATTGGCATCGGACACGTTACGGCCTCCCTCACCACTGCCGCTTTTGTATCATCGCACACACGTCATGGACGACCGTGATGTCATGATCGTGACAAAATTGGATCGCTTCCTCCGACTCCGCGCCGGGCTGCATCCAGACCCGCTTCAGCCCCAACTCCGCGCACTGACGGACGATTTCCTCCGTGATCTTCGGCGGGACCACAATGTCCACCACGCCGGGCTTCTCCGGTAGATCGGCCAAAGTGCGATAGAGCTTCTGCCCGTCAATCTCGCCGTTTCTCGGATTGACCCCATACACGAGGTAGCCGGCCGCCCGCAGCGTGCGAAATATCTTATGCCCGTATTTGCTCTCAGCCGGGGACGCGCCCACTACCGCCCAAACGCGCTGGTTGATGCACTCCTCGATCAAGGCTTGCATAGGTCTCCTTGAATTTCGGATTTCGGATTCTCAACGCAGAGTCGCAGAGGACGCAAAGAAAGGCAAAGCCCAGGTCTTGGAGTTCTCTGCGTCTCTGCGTTGAGTATTCATTTTCCCCAACCCACAATCCCCAATTCGCACCTACTCCATATCGAATACCTTCCCCGGATTGAGGATACCCTTCGGATCGAACTCCTTCTTAATCCCCCGCATCAGTTGGATGCGCAGCGGATCGCAGAACATGGGCAGATATTTTTTCTTCATCAGGCCGATGCCGTGCTCTCCCGAAACCAGGCCGCCTCGGGATTTGGCGTCTTCGTGGATCTCGTCCCGGATCCGGACGAGTTTGGCGCGCCATTCCTGCTCCTCGATCTCCTCCATCCCGCCGTCCTTGAATCGGACTTTCATCAGGTGGCTATGCACGTTCCCATCCCCAGCGTGACCGTAGCTCGGGATCCACACCCCGTACTTCTCCGAAATTTTCTGGACCGCATCCACGTGCCGGGCGATCTCAGCGGGAGGAACCACAATATCCAGAATCTCGATCACGTGTTCCTTGATTGACTCGTAGAGCGCGCCCCGGAACGCCCACACTTCCTCCTCCTGCTGCTTGGTGGCGAGGAGAATATCCACACAATTATGTTCCTCGCAGATTCCGGCGATGGCTTCGGCGGCCCGGTCGGACTCTTCTTCGGTAGCGGCGTCGATCTCGATCATCAGGTACGCCTGCCCGCCATAGAAATGGGACTTCTTCTCCTGCCGTTTCTCCGCCACGGTGATAACGTCCTGTTGCACAAATTCGAGGGCCGTCGGCTTGATGCCTCCGCCGAGAATCGCCGGCACGGTTTCGATGGCATCGTGCAGATTTTCATACGGAACGATGAGGGTGTTGGTAATGCCCGGCAGGGGATCGAGACGCATCATCTGCCTCGTGATTACGCCCAACGTGCCTTCCGATCCCACCATAAGATGCAGCAGACTATACCCGCTGCTGTTTTTCGCGATTTTCCCGCCCAACGGCACGATCCCCCCGAAAGGAGGCGGAAGCGCCACGTCCAATCCCATTGTGCACCCACGGGTGACGCCGTACCGCAAGGCCCGGCTTCCGCCCGCATTGGCCGCGACCATCCCGCCGAAGCTCGCGCTTTCGTCTCCCGGACGCGGGGAAAAGAACAGCCCCATCGCCTCGGCCTCCGGAGCAAACTGCGTCAGCGTGACCCCCGGCTCCACGATGGCGATGCGATTCTTCTCGTCTATCTCTACAATCTGGTCCATATTTTCGAGAGACAACACGATCCCACCGTGAATCGGAACGCATCCGCCGCACAACCCCGTTCCGCTTCCCCGCGCGGTCACCGGGATCTGCTCCGTATAGGCCAGTTTCAAAATCTCCGCCACTTGCTGATCACTATGCGGCCGCGCCACGATCTCAGGACTTTGCCATATATCGCGCAAAGCATATTCGTCGTGCGCATAAGGCTCCATCAGATCGGGATCGCGCACGATGCTTCCTTCCACGATGCTCTCCAATTGCGTTACAGTCTGCTCCGTTACTTTGTTATACATACCCTATTCCTCCGGGATTGGTGACTGGCAATTGGTAATTGGTGAGTGGTGAGTGGTGAGTGGAGGTTTCACGTTTCACGCATCACGTTTCACGCCTTACGTTTCACGCTTCACGAAGTCATTTGTCCCACTCACCAATCACCAGTTACCCGTTCTATGATTCCTACAACTGGTCCGCATGCTCCGCCACCTTGCGGAACGCTTCCGCGTGCTCTTCGATAATCCGGGGCCGGTAGTGCTTGAACCACGGAATCGAATACAGACGCTCCGGCATGCTTTCGGTGACGGGCAGGCTGCCCTTTGGCTGTCGCAGGTCGCGGTCGGAGTTGGCAATACGGGTGGGCTTGCCGTGCCCGAAAACGTCGGCCTCGTTCAGCAGGGGATGGAGGTGCATCGGAAAATTCGCACCGGGATGGGTATCCACGCCCTCCGCATTGACTGCCTCACAGAATTTGTTGACGCTCAGCCCGCCAAGCTCCTCTGGCACGTAAAGCCCGTGCGCCGCATACCAGCCGCCCATCGTGCTGCCGGAATCCTTGGGAGGACGATGCGCTTTGACACCGGGCACATCCTCTAACAGATCCCAGAAAGTGTTCATCGCCTTCTGGATCTCCTCCATTCTGTCCTTGTACTGGCGGAGTTGCACCCGGCCCACCGCGGACGAGATCTGGTGCATCCGATACTTGAAGCCGCCCATCGGAAGCCCCGCGTAGGGCTTGAGATCGGGAAGCGTGAGCACCTCCTTTGTCCGCTCGTAATGCCCAAAGGCGACCGCGCGTTCGTAGATTTCCTGATCGTTCGTGACGAAAAATCCGCCCTCGCCCACTGCCAGCGACTTCCCCGACATAATGGACATCGCGCCCACGTGTCCGATGGTGCCGACCAACCGACCCTTATACAGCCCCCCGTGCGCGTGGGACACGTCCTCGATCACCTTCACGCCTTTCCGTTCGGCGATCTCCATGATCGGATCCATGTCGCAGGGATACCCACAATAGTGCACCACCACAATCGCTTTGGTTCGATCGGTGATCCGGTGCTCGATGTCCGCGGGATCAATGGTGATCGTGTTCGGATCCACCTCCGCAAAAACAATCGTCGCCCCGAGGGACAACGCCGGCAGCGCCGAAGCCCAGTACGTCAGACTCGGACAGATGATCTCGTCTCCTACGCCCACGTGGCAACCGAACATCGCCGTATGCAGCGCAGCCGTCCCCGAACTATGCCCCAGCGCGTACTTCATCCCATGCCACTCCGCCAACTCTTTCTCGAACGCCTTGGTGACGTCCGTCCCGGACATACTTCCGGCACGAAGCACTTCGAGCGCCGCATCCTCGGCCTCTTTGGTGATGATCGGCCACGTGAACATGTCGCCCGGATCGGTCTGAACTGCTTTTGGTCCGCCCTTGATGGCCAACTTGCTTGGTGCTCCCATGAGGGGGTTCTCCTTTTTTGCTGGTGATTGGTAATTGGTGAGTGGTGAATAGTGAGTGGTGAGTGGGTGTTTCACGTTTCACGCTTCACGAAGTCATTTGTCCCACTCACCAATCACCGGTTTCAAGATTCCTACAACTCATCCG
Organism: Candidatus Latescibacterota bacterium; assembly: GCA_030613045.1. GTDB lineage: Bacteria > Latescibacterota > 4484-107 > 4484-107 > 4484-107 > 4484-107. The sequence continues at coordinate 5,132 of JAUWMS010000236.1, forward strand.
CATGCTCCGCCACCTTGCGGAATGCCTCCGCGTGCTCCTCGATGATCCGGGGCTGATAGTGCTTGAACCACGGAATCCAATACACACGCTCCGGCATGCTTTCGGTGACGGGCAGGCTGCCCTTTGGCTGTCGGAGGTCGCGGTCGGAGTTGGCAATGCGGGTGGGCTTGCCATGCCCGAAGACGTCCGCCTCGTTCAGCAGCGGATGCAGGTGCATCAAGAGGTTCGCGCCGGGACTCGTCTCCGCGCCCTCCGCGTTGACGGCCTCGCAGAACTTGTGGACGCTCAAGCCCCCAAGCTCCTC
>JAUWMS010000327.1 GCA_030613045.1 Candidatus Latescibacterota bacterium
GACACCGCTCGCTTTCCCGGTAGGCACCGAGACCGCTTTGAACACGTCTGTAGCCATCAGATGAAAATTTACGATACTGACCGAGGCTCCCACAGCCAAACCGATCGCCACGTCCCATCGCCCGGAAAAAAGCAAGATCCCCGCACACACGATTCCTCCGAATCCCGCGGCACGGGCAATCACGCTCCTCTTAAACCGCCTGCCTTCGGTCACGTTTGGTTCCGCCCCTCATAATCAGACGATACGTATTCCAGAATCCCACCCCCACGCCCCCGAATATCCCCACAATCGTCAATACCGGACCGATACCCAACTTTCGATCCAGATAAAATCCAATAAAAAACGCAATCAAAATCGAAGCCGCCATCCCCAACCCGACTTGGGAGATCAACCCGATGTACTGAAACGTCTCCCGCCACGAATCCCGCTCCGGTTTCCTTTTGTTCCCTTCATTATTCACGAAAATCCTCTCGCGCCTTCGGGAATCCAATCCCTTCCTCCGCCACCAAGGGAGCGTCAAGAGGAATTGTCCTTTGAACGTTGGAATTTGACATTCATTTGTCATTTGGGCGTTGACATCTGAACTTTCCCCGTCCCCCTTATTCCTTGGTTTCACCAACCGCTCCGGAAGCCGCCTTCTCTCCCCCCGAACCCGCCTTATGGACCGGCCCCACGCGCTCCTCCACCGGCCTTGAGTCGCCATCGCCGGACTCACTTTTTCCCCGGAACACCGCGCCCTCAGCCACCACGAGAACTTTTGCCTTCAAATCTCCGAGAAGCAACGATCTGGACTCCAACACCACCTTATTGGACGCTTCCAACGTTCCTATGAGCTTTCCCCCGACAATCGCATTTTTCACCTTTACATCGGCTTTCACCTCGCCCTCTTTGCCCACCACGAGGGTATCCGAGGCCGTCAGCTTTCCGCGCACTACCCCATCCACCCGGATGCTGCTCTCCACTTGAAACGTGCCCTCGAACGCCGATCCCTTCCCGATGACGGTGTTCATTGCTCCGATTTCTCTTTTTGCGCCATCCCTCGCCATAGAACTCCCTCTAAGTTTCGAATTACAATGAAAGGTTGTGCCGTCTCTCACGCATCAGGCACCGTTTGACGCACGAGACAGAGGCTACCACAGCAAAAATGCTTCAGGATCCACCGGCGTTCCGTTCTCCCAAATCTCATAATGCAGGTAAACCTCCGTGCCGTGACCGGTATTCCCTGCCAGCGCAATGGCCTGGCCTTTGCGAACCAACTCCCCTTCCTGAACCAACAACCGCTCGTTGCGCCCGTACCACGTGGTGTACCGCCCCCCATGATCCAAAATCATCAGATTCCCCAACGCATTCTCCCACCCCGCAAACGTCACCTCACCGTCCGCCGCAGCCCGCACAAGCGCTCCTTCCGCCGCCGCAATAGCGATCCCGTAATACTCCCGTTTCAGCCATCCGGGGCGCTCCTCAAATCGCGCGGCCACCCTTCCTTCCACCGGCCAGAGTGACGGCCGCCTACGAAGCCCTCCCCGCGACGTCCGGCGCGTCTTCGTCAACTCCGCGATCCGGATCGTCGGTCGGGATCGGGAACTCGTCATGAATTCGGGCGATCTCAACATCGCGGATGCGGGCACGGCTTCCTCCCGCTCCTTACGGACTTCCCCTCGTAACATCACCTCCAGACGCCGACGAGATTGCCGCACTTCGTCCAGCATTCGGGCCAGTTTGATCACCTTTGCATTTTCCGTCCGGAGCACCCGATTCTCTTCTTCCGTCTTCCGTGCAACCAACGCCCAGCGGGTCGCTTTCCAGTATGCCACGCCGGCGGAAAGCACTACGACCAGAAGAACGATTAAGAAGCCCTTAAGAAACCCGAATATCCGGGAGGAAACCTTATACTCCCGAATACGTGAACCGTCTTCCGGAACAAACAATACCGAAATATATCGTTTCGTCTTGGTCAAGGGATTCCAGACAAGAAAGAAGGGGTACTGTCCATTCGTGAGAGGTCTCCTATTCGAAAGCATGCTCCAAAACTTCCCTCAAAGTCTACGCAAAGGGAAAGGCCTCTCACTGGGCCTAATGCCAGCAAATAGTAAATATAATCTCCATTTATCTAAAAGTCAATCTTTTTTCCGGGTTTTTCTCTAAAAAATTTCGAGAAAGGGCGTGGAGAAAGGAGGATATACCCGGCTTTCGCTTTTATTCGTGTTCATCCGGAGTCTCGTGCGGTCCCGGTTCGATCAACGCGGCAACACAACCGGCCCCTCCATGCGCTCATTCCTCTCCACCAACACGTCCGCCCGATACGTGGCTTCGATATTTTTCTGAGTGATCACCTGATCCGCCACCCCGAACGCAAACAGGGTTCCTTCGTGAAACAGGGCCAGTTTCGAGCAATAGCGGGCCGCCAGATTCAGATCGTGGGACACCAGAATCACCGTGAGTCCGCGCTCTTCCCGCAGCCGCCCAAGCAGCCGATGGATGTCCACTTGATGCCGGATGTCCAGGAAGGCCGTGGGTTCATCCAAAAGCAGCACCTCCGGCTCCTGAGCCAGTGCCCGGGCAAGCACCACGCGCTGTTTCTCTCCTCCGGACAATTCGTCTATCCGCCTCGCCTCGAACGAAAGCACATCCATAAACGCCATCGCGTTCCTGGCAATCTCCAGATCCCGCTCCCGCTCGAAGCCCAGACTCCCCAAATGCGGTGCGCGCCCCATAAGCACCAGCTCCAGCACACTGAAGGGAAACGCTACGTGGGAATCCTGAGGCACCACCGCCAACCTTCGGGCCAACTCGCGCCGTTTGATCCGGCTCGCCTCCTGCCCGAACAAACAGACTCTTCCCCGCTCCGGCCGCAACGATCCCGCCAACAGCCGGAGGAACGTGCTCTTCCCGCAGCCGTTCGGACCGATGACCCCGAACAAATCCCCCCGCTCGATCGGCAGCGAGATCCCCTTCAGCACCCATGGTGTTCCGTATCGGAACCATACGTCCGAGACCTCGATTCGCCCATTTTCTTGATTTCGGATTTCGGATTTCGGATTGGTATTCCCCAATTCGCAATCCACCTCTCTATTCTGGCTCATCTAACTGTTTTCTCAATTTTGGATTTCGGGAATGCTTCCACCGCAAAGACGCAAAGAACGCAAAGTACCTCCTACCGGTGCAAACACTTAACGTCCTTCGCCTCTTGACGGTGCGAATGAATCAATAATTCGCAATCACCACACTTCTCGATTTTCCTGAACGCTCCCACGATCTCTTGGCTCAAAGCCTTCATGGTCATCGGCACGCCGCCGTTCAACGGCCAGCCGCGCGCGGAAAGGGCTCCGAAGAAACGAATCGTCCGGGGCGCCTCCAATCCGATGTCCTCCGATTCCGTCAGACTGCCCCATACCGACTCCGGCGTACCGATGGCCCACAAACGTCCGCGGTTCAGCACGATCACTTTTTCCGCGATCTCGGCAACCAGGTCCATATCGTGGGAGATGAGGACGATGGTGCGCCCCTCCCGATGCAGCGTTTTCAGGAGGGAGACGATTTGACGCGCGCCCTTCGGATCCAGTCCGGAGGTGGGTTCGTCCAGCACGAGGACCTCCGGTTCCATCGCCAGGATTCCGGCAATGGCCACGCGCCGTTTCTCCCCATCGCTGAGCGCCATCGGCGACCGCGGGCCAAACTGCTCCGCATCCAATCCCACCGCGGTCAACGCCTTTTCTACCGCCTCCTCGACCCGATGCGCGGGCCATCCCAAGTTTTCGGGTCCAAACGCGACGTCTTTGGCCACGCTTTCCTCGAAAAGCTGAAACTCCGGGAACTGAAAGACCAGTCCCACCTTGCCGTGCACCTTTTCGAGATCCATCTTCTCGCACCACAGATCGCTTCCATCCAACAGCACCCGCCCCTCCGAGGGCTTCAGCAGCGCATTGAAATGCTGCACCAACGTACTTTTGCCCGATCCAGTCGGCCCGATCAGCGCCACGAATTCCCCATCCCCAATTGGGACCGTCACCTCCGACAGGGCTTTGCGCTCCATCGGCAACCCTTTGTGGTAAAAGTACGAAACGTCCTCCGAGCAAATTTTACCGTCCCTCCCTTCCCCCATCCCAGCCCTCCGCGGGGGAGAGGGAATGCGGGGGGGAGGGGGCGAGGGGAGGGCTCCTACTTTCCCACTTTCCCACTTTCCCACTTTCTCTGTCGTCCGCGTCAGGCGTTCCAACTCGCGCATCAAATCCTTCTCGCTCAAACTCCGGTCGCTCAACTCGATGCCTTCCTCGCACAGCATGTCCGCCAATCGCACTGCGAAGGGCACATCTAGCCCCAGGCGCTCCAATGTTGCGCCTTGGCGAAAAACCTCCGCCGGCGAGCCGTCCATGACGATCTTTCCGGC
>JAUWMS010000064.1 GCA_030613045.1 Candidatus Latescibacterota bacterium
GAGGAGCGCAGGCTGTATTCGTCCCCAATGATTTGGCTTACCACATTGAAACCACCGGCTCCGACACCGGGAGTATAACCTTGGATATTATTGCTACCGGAATAGGTGAAGAAGCTGAACAGATAAGCTATGAGGATATACCCGCTCTCCCGAGTTCCAAAACCTACGTTGATTTTGACCGGGCCAGTCCGGACTTCACGATGTCGGTGGATAAAGATGCAGACGGGGTATCAGAGGAGACACGCCCGCCTGACAGCATTGTTCGCACGGACGAGATATTGGTAACTACTCCTTCCACCGGCGGCGTGCTGAAAAGCGAGAACATCTACACCTATCCCAACCCGTTCAACCCAGGCAAGGAATCCGCCACGCTCCGGTTCAGCCTGTCCAAGTCGGGGAAGGTCACAGTCAAGTTCTACGACGTTGCAGGCCAGTGGGTCGCCACCCCGGCCGAGGATCGAGCTATGGAGGCAAAGGTCGAGCAAAGCCTGCCCTGGAACGGGATAAACAGCAAGGGGGACCTCGTGGCGAGCGGGATTTACTTCTGTGTCATCACCACGGATCAGGGCGAGCGGGCGGTGTGTAAGGTGGCCGTGTTGAGATGAAAGAAAATCACCACCAAGCAAGAGGAGACCTATGCGAGAACTAACCTACACGCAAGCACTAAGCGAAGCCCTGAGCGAAGAGATGGCGCGGGATGAAACCGTGTTTCTGATCGGCGAGGACATCGGCGCGTTCGGGGGCGGCTTTGGGATCACCAAAGGATTTGTGGAACGATTCGGCGAACGCCGGGTGCGGCAGACGCCCGTATCCGAGTCGGCCATCATCGGGACCGCGGTGGGCGCGGCGATGACCGGCTTGCGGCCCGTGGCGGAAATTATGTACGTAGATTTCATCACCACCGCGATGGATCAGGTCGTCAATCAGGCCGCGAAACTGCGCTACATGTCGGGCGGTCAGGTGACCATGCCTTTGGTAATCCGCACCCAGGGCGGCGGCGGCACCGCGGAAGCGGCTCAGCATTCGCAGAGTTTGGAGGCATGGTTTGTCCACGTGCCCGGACTGAAGGTGGTGATGCCGGCGACCCCGTACGATGCCAAAGGACTTTTGAAAACGGCCATCCGGGATGACCATCCAGTGATGTTCCTGGAGCACAAGCTCCTCTACGCCGAAACGCAGACCGTCCCTGAGGGCGAGTGGCTGATCCCTTTCGGCGAAGCGGACATAAAAAGGGAAGGGGACGATGTCACGGTGGTAGCCACCTCTCTGATGGTGCACAAAACCATGGAAGCGGTGGAATCGCTCTCCGGAGAAATCAGCGTGGAGGTGATTGACCCCCGAACGCTCGTTCCTCTCGATATCGAGGCGATCCTGAAATCCGTTGAAAAGACGGGAAGGCTGCTCGTGGTGCAGGAGGCTTGCATCAGAGCAGGCATGGGCGCGGAGATCGTTCGAGAGGTGGTAGAGAAGGCCTTTGACTATCTCGATGCGCCTCCGAAAGTCCTGGGAAGTTTGAATATCCCCATGCCCTATACGCCCCCTCTGGAGAAGGTGGTTACGCCGCAGAAAGAGGATATTATTGAAGCGGTGAGGGAGATGGTTGGATAAAAAAGGGAGCACTAAGTATCTGGACAATATTATTTTCTTATGCCCACCACGAAATACACGAAATACACGAAAGAACCCAAAGCACTTCAACCCCTTGGCCGTGGGGGTTCTCTGCGTCCTCTGCGGCTCTGCGGTGAAATGGGAACTTTATTCTGTCCACCTACTTATGGGGCATGTTTCAAAGTTCCCCTCACAGTTTGTTAAGAGGAAGGACGCCTCCGCGAATACCGCGAATTTCGCTAATGGATAGGGAAGCCTTAATTTGCGTTCATTCGCGTTATTCGCGGTTCGCTTTTGGGAAATGCTCCCGATCAGTTCAAATTGCTCGGTGAGTTTTTCGGAAGAATGGAACATGCCACAAACGGAGGAGAATACCATGAAAGTGGAAAGAACCATTTTGATCCCGGTAGAGGGTGAAAGCCAGCCTTGCGTTGATGGCCAGCACTACGGCGTTTCCATTATGCAGGTGAACACCGCGTACAAAAGCAGGACAGGTGTCGGTCTCCTGCAGCAGTATTCGGAGGAAGTCGCTTCCGACGCGATGGGCAAATTCTTCCAGCGGACAAGCGAAGACAATGGGAAAACCTGGTCAGAGCCGACCGTGATCTATGAGCCGGTTGAAACAAAAGAAGGGATTTTGCGCCAGGGAGAAAGCGCGCTTTTGCTTGATGAGGAAAAGGATGCAATTCTCCACTTCTACAATCTTTCCCTCTATCCGGAAAGTCGTTATACCGGGGATGTGGGCAAGTTCACCCGAATATTCCTGAGGATTTCCAGGGATGGAGGAAAAACTTTTACTGAACCCGAACAGATCATTCAGAAAGGATTTGATAAGGAGAACTGGGCCAGAGATGTTGTCTACGGCAGGAACAACGCGTCCATATCTTTCTGTGCGCCCATAATAACGAGCAAAGGTAAGATTCTGCTTCCTACCCAAAAAAGACCGCTGGAGACTGATTCTGACAATCCCTTTTTGATTGACTTAGAAGCAGGCTGTTTTATTGGGGAATGGACAGACGAAAAAATAGAGTGGGGTTTGGGAGAGATGGTCAACATTGATTCAGGAATATCATCTCGTGGTATATTTGAACCCACGTTAGCAGAACTTATGGATGGCTCTATCCTGATGATATGCCGGGGAAGCAACAGTACTATCACCGATATGCCGGGCTATAAGTGGTATTGTATTTCTAAAGATGGTGGCTGGAGCTGGTCTGAACCTTCCGCGTTGACATATCACACAGGCGAGAATTTCTTTTCGCCATCCACAGGTTCGAGATTGATCAGAAACTCAAAAAATGGGAAGCTCTACTGGATTGGCAACATCCTCAAAAAAAATCCCGATAAAGAAAATCCCGATGGAAACCGGCCGAGATACCCTCTGCAAATAGCGGAGGTGGATGAAAGAAAGATTGCTATAATCAAAGAGACCGTGCGTGTTATTGAAGATAGACAGGAAGGAGATTCTCCTTTTGTGCAATTGTCCAACTTCAGAGTGTACGAAAACCGGGAAACCCACGAGTTTATTTTAACCATGGCCAGGATTCAGGAGAGGAGCGAGAAAGACCTTACCTCACCCGCCTATCAGTACCGAATAAACATGGAGGGCAGCGATGATTGACACGCACGCGCATTTGGGGAAAGTGATCTTTGGGGCGGACCCGCTTACTCCGGAGAAACTCATCGCATTCATGGACACGTATGGAATTGAGAAATCCGTGATCCTGCCGCTCGTGAATCCCGAAGAGGAACACTATTTCTACACCACCGAGCAGGCGTTGGAAGATTGCAGGAGCTATCCGGACCGGTTCATTCCATTCGTCAATGTGGACCCCCGACGAGGCAGCAACGATGGGAACTACGATTTCTATCCGCTCATCAAGGAATACGTGGACCAGGGCTGCAAAGGCTTTGGGGAAATCCTCGCCAATCTGCCGGCCCATGATAAACGGCTGAAAGGCATATACAAAGCCTGCGGAGCACTCGGCCTTCCGGTGCTTCCCGACTTCCGATATGCGACCTCTACGAACGGAGTGATTGATCAGATTGGAATGCCATATCTCGAAGAGGTGTTGTGCGAATTCCCACAAACCATCATCATCGGACATGGACCATCCTTCTGGGCGGAGATAGCGGCCGACGTCCCGGGAATCCAGGAAAACTACCCAAAGGGAAAGGTTGAAAAACCGGGTAGAGTGGATTACCTCTTGGAGCACTATCCGAATTTATGGGCGGATCTTTCCGCCATGAGCGGGTATAATGCCTTAGCAAGAGACCTCGATTATGCAAAACGATTTCTGGAAAAACATTACAGGAAGCTGCTCTTTGGCACGGATTATTTTGTGGGAAATCAGGAGCCGCATATTATAGACCTTCTGAACAATGTGGGCTTATCCTCCTCAATCAAGCAACGTATTTTCAGAAAGAACGCCGAAGAACTGCTGAAATTGTAGGTTGTTCCTTGTTACACGTTCAAAAAGAAAGGACTCGAACGTTGAACCTTGTACTAATCTGTCATGAGGACAATGACCTGTACCGTGTACTGCAGGACAATAACATTGCTTGTAGTCGCTATACGACCACGCGAGAAGCGATGGACACCGCACAGGACGGCACTGGTATAATGATTCTGGCCGATGGGTATCCGGAAGCCACCACGGAGCTTGATTCCATTTTGTTCAGGGCGGCAGCGCAAAAAAACCTTCGCCTATACGTGGAATTCCCGGCTACATTGCCGGCCGTGAACGTTGGAGATCCCAGTGACATCGAGTGGGAACGAGCGGTTGTGTCGTCCGATGCGTTCGCGCCAGAACTGGAGAACCTGCGGATTCTGATGATTCACGGGTGCCGTTTTGTGCCGGTGAAGGCCGAAAGCTCACACATCGTCATGGCGCGCGTGGCTGGCTTTGATACGGCCGTATATGGTCTCCCGGAAAATATCTTCCCGATCCTGTTCGAGCATCCGCGTGGCGATCTCTTGGTGGCTACCACTAAGCTCAGCCAGTTTGTCACGGCCAGGTATGCCCCCGTGGATGCGTGGAGAAAAATATGGGAATGGATTCTCAACTGGGTCTGCCCCTATGAGGAAATTCCCAAGCTCCAGTGGGCGCCAACGGTTCGGCCATCGTACCTGGCGGATGAGGCTCTGCCAACCGGTGCGGAACAACAGGCCTTCCAGCGTGGGGTGCGGTGGTTCAGGAACGCAAGGCTATTTATCCATCCCTCGTGGAAAGACGAAGCCCGACGTCGCTTGGACGAGTTTCCCGACGGCACAGGTCCAGGTCCGGCAAAAGACTGGCCCGTCGGTGACGGTACTTGCGGGATGATTGAGGGTGCCAGTTCGATCATTCACCCGGATGGTAGTCAAGACTGGCGCTATCACGTGCGCAATGACTGCATGGGCGAATCCTCGATGATGATGGCTCTGGCAGGGGTGTTGTCGGGTGATGCAGACGCAAAGGCCATAGCGGCTAACATCAACGACTTTATCTACTTTAATTCAATCTTTTCTCAAGGGTCTCGTGCGAATACCGAGAGCCCATCCTATGGTCTGGTTTGCTGGACAGCCAAAGACAGCGAAGGAGGCATCTACTACGGCGATGACAACGCTCGCTCCATGCTCGGAACTATGGCCACCTCAGCGCTTCTAAACACCGACCGCTGGGATGAACCGCTTTTAAGATGTCTGCTTGCCAACCTTCGTACAACCGGTCCACTGGGATTTCGCAACGGCCGTCGTTCAGCCGATGACCTTCAGGAAAAAGGTTGGCGGCATTATTGGACTACGCCCCGCACAAACTATGCTCCTCACTATGAGAGTTCGCTCTGGGCGTGTTTTCTCTGGGCCTACCACCACACCGGCTTTACTCCATTTATAGAGAAGGCCGGGAACGCGATCCGTATGACGATGGAGGTTTACCCGGACGAGTGGCGATGGACGAATGGCATCCAGCAGGAGCGCGCGCGCATGTTGTTGCCGCTGGCTTGGCTGGTGCGTGTGGAGGACAACAATGAGCACCGGAACTGGCTCCGCTTTATGGCCGAAGAGCTTCTATCCCGGCAGGACGCCTGTGGTGCCATCCGCGAGGAGGTGGGCAAGGACGGAAAAGGAGCCTACGGCCCGCCCAAAACCAACGAAGAATACGGCACCGCGGAAGCGCCCCTCATTCAGCAGAACGGTGATTCCCTCTGTGACCTTCTTTATACCACGAACTTTGCATTTTTCGCACTGCACGAGGCCTCCACGGCTACGGGCGATCCGTTCTATGCTCAGGCCGAGGAAAAGCTGGCGAAGTTCCTCTGCCGAATTCAGGTGCGGTCCGAGACGCATCCGGAGTTCGACGGCGCGTGGTTCCGCGCCTTCGAGTTCAACCGATGGGATTATTGGGCCAGTAACGCCGATCTGGGTTGGGGCGCCTGGAGTATCGAGTCCGGCTGGACGCAGACGTGGATTGCAACTACGTTGGCACTTCGGCAGATGGAGACCTCATTATGGGATTTGACTGCGGAGAGCCAAATTGCCAAGTACCTCGATAAGCTGGCGTTCGTCATGCTGCCGGATGTGAAAGGATCTACACTCGAGCAGAGCAATTGATACGATTCAACCAAGCAAGGGAGGGTTCAATGTCAAGTGAACAGAATGCGATCAAGGAGGAGCATCCCTATCGTTGCCCATTCATCTCAGAGCCGATGAAGATAGACGGGCTGCTGAATGAACCCGCCTGGCAACGTGCAAAGCCGCTGAGCTTCATCGTGCCCGTGACCTTCGAGAACGTCGTGAGCAAGACCGAGGCGCGCCTGCTCTGGGACAGGGAGTATCTTTACGTGGGGTTCAAGGCGTACGACAAGGACATCTGGAGTTATTACACCGAAAGGGACGATCCCACCTGTCATGAGGACGTGTTGGAGGTTTTCTTCAAGACCGATCCTCAGCAGGAGCCGTATTACAATTTTGAGATCAACGCGCTGGGCACGGTGTACGATGCGTACAATCTCCGAAGACAACTCGCCGGGGGCGGCCACCGATGGAGCCAATGGAATTGCGAGGGCCTCGAGGTCGGCGTGCACATCGAGGGCACGCTGAACAACCCGGAAGACGAGGACGAATACTGGCAGTTGGAGGTCGCCATTCCTTTCGCCGATTTGCCCGGTCTGAAAGGCAACATCCCGAAGCCGGGAGACGAGTGGCTTTTCCATCTGGGCCGCTACGATTATTCGGTGTATCTCCCCGAAGGCGTGGAGTTGTCCTCCTGCGCCCGGTTGTCTGAGGTCCAGTTCCATCGCTATGAGGATTGGCTGCCTTTGCGATTTGAAAAATAACCAACCCATTCACCACGGATACCCACGGAATATCACAGAAAAAGAACTGGAATGCAAAGGTTTCTTTGACAAAGGACTTCTGTGTAGTTCCGTGAGATTCCGTGGTGAGCGGTTGCGTCCATTCTGAATAACGGGGGTGCGAAATGGAAAAAATTCGTCTGGGTCTTATTCGCTGCGACACGCACGGGTATTATTTCGGAGCGATGCTGGCGCCGTGCGACCCGCTGCTGTTGCAGAAGAACGACTACGTGGTGCATCACTACTTCAGCGACATATACGACGCGAAGAAACTCACCATGCCCAAGGTTCAGGGATTCGATCTAGAGAAGGTGTATGATTACAAGCTGGAAAAGGCGGAAGCCTTCGCCGGGACGTTTCTGGACAAGCCTCAGGTTTGCAGCACGGTGGAGGAGATGACCGAGGGCATTGACGCGGTCTTTATCGGGGATTGCGACGGCGGGGGCGGCGACCATCTGAAACTCGCCGTGCCCTTCCTGAAGAAAGGCATTCCCACTTTCGTGGATAAACCGTTTGCCGCCACCTTAGAGGATGCACGGGCCATCATCCAACTCGCTGAGAAGCACCATGCGCCGCTGTTCAATTCCTCCATTTTGAGCGTGGTCCCCACCGCGGATCGATTCAAACGCCGGTTCGACGAGATCGCTCCCGTGGGTCTCGGCGTGGTGAAAGGCGTAGGCGGCGCCTTTTCTCAGGATCTCAAAGGCGAAGCGGTGACCGGAGGGCTGGAGGAACGGCTGGCGTATATCATTCACGGGATCTCCTTGGCGATCAATCTCTTCGGCAAGGGCGTAGAGTGGGTGGAATGTATGGGTACGCTGCCCATGGAATATCTCCATCTTCACCTCAGGAGCGGCATGGAGGTGATGGTGTTCAATACGTCCATTGATATTTTTCCGGAGTCCTGTTCCTTTTTCGCGGAGGCGTACAGCAAGCGCGGGGCGATCCACTCTCCGCCCATAGGCGATCCCGAATTCATCGCCGGTGGGGCGGAAATTCTGCGCCTGTTCAAGCAGATGATCCGGACCGGAAAGCCGCCTGTTCCTTATGAGGACATACTGGAGCACATCGCTGTCGTAGAAGCGGGCCAGATCGCGCAAAGAGAGGGGAAGCGGGGCTATCTTGAGGATATTCTGGGGAGAGGATGAATGTATTGGATCTGAATGATTCATCCGTTCGGGATAAGTAGGTGGACCGAATTACGGTACAATTTCACCACGGAGGCACGGAGGCACGGAGAACCCCTTGACAAGAGCCTTCAGGTCTTTCGTTCTCCTTGTCACCTGGATCATTCACTAGGTCCAGGATGATGCGCCCCGGCTTCAGGCTTTTCTTAAAAAATAGCGTCTTGAAACCGGAAATCCAAAACACCTTGCTGCACAAGAGCAAAATAGGATTTTGGGCGAATTTGTGAATCATGAAGGGAAGATGTCCCGTCAGGGACAGGATAGGTATAGCATTCGAAATAGCCGAAAATCTTCCTCAAGTCCCGTGAGGGACGAAATATATATGGTAAACACATCATGACGAAAGGTGCATTCGGAAGGATACTGCATAAATAGGCCGTCCCTACGGGACTGGGAAATGTTTTTTTGGACTGTTTTTCTATAAATATTTTGTCCCTAACGGGACAGAACCTGGCAGCAAAAATTTCTGATAAATAGCAATTTCCTGTCTTTCGTGTCTTTCGTGGTGGGAAGATAAAAATAATTTTGTCCAGGCACTTATGGGGCTGAAGCATCCAAAGGAGAATGCAACCATGTCAAACAATTTACACTTGGTGAAGTGGGCGCGGGATGCCCAATTGACCCAATCCTGCTTCCAGCGGCATCGCATCTACGATTACAAGCCGGGCTGTGCGCGCTATACCTTCGGTCATTACCCGACGCGCAATCCGTATTACCCGACGCACGCGGATTGGGAGCAGCTCGACCGGTTCTGCGAGAACGGCATCGAGATGCTCATCGTGTTCGAGGAGTGGAGCGATGTGTGCGGCTATTGCGGAAAGCAGCACACCCAACC
>JAUWMS010000460.1 GCA_030613045.1 Candidatus Latescibacterota bacterium
AACGCTGGCCTGACACCTCCTTTTGTCCACGATGTCTTGGCACATGTTTTTGTCTACGATGTCCTGGCACTGATCAGGTAATAATTACCAGGCGAAAAGATGTTTTGGCGATGCGGCATTTTATCCCCCGATCCTATTCCCCATATCTTCTGCAGACCGTCGAACCTCTGGGTTATCTCGCAGCCTGAACCTCCCGCAGGTTTGAGAACCTGCGGGAGGTTACTACGCCCGGAACAACTCCCCCATCCGCTTACCGAGGAACTTACCGGCCAGCATCAGACTCACGGTCAGAAGCGCCATCCCCAGCATGCCCATCGCACTGGCGATATAGGGCCCGTCCGCGATGCGTCCCAAAAGCACATAGATCGTCTTGGTGATGGGATAGAATTGCTCCTTCATCGCGAGGATCAGGCTGTCGCTCACCTCCAGCATGGCGAAGGCAAAACAGAGGATGCCACCGGCCACGAGGTTCGCCAGCACGAGAGGAAACGTGATCTTCCGTAGCGTGCGCGCCGGACCCGCACCCATATTCAGCGAGGCCTCCTCCAACGCGACGCTGGTCTGCTGAAATCCCGCGTATGCCGCGCGCACCATATAGGGCAAACGCCGGATCGCGTACGCGATCACGAGCAGGGGAATGGGATTGTTGCGCGCATCGAGGAACGTACCCGAAAATCCGGCCACGTATCCAAACGCGATGACCAGTCCCGGCAACGCTAAAGGAAGCATGGTGATGGAATCCATGAGATTCCTTCCGGGAAAGACCTTGCGGGTCAAAAGATATGCCACGGTAACGCCGATCAGCACGTCGGCCAGCGTGCTCAGGGAACTCAAAAAGAAACTATTCCGAATACTGAGCAGGGTCAAATCGTGCGTGAACACTTTGCCGTAATATTTGAGCGTAATCTGCTCCGGCAACACGCTCATAAACCATCGCTCCGAGATGGAGGTCAGCATCACGCTCAGGTGAGGGATCAGCGCGATTAGCGTGACCGCCAGCACGGACGCATAGATCAGCAACGTCATCCTCCCCGAAGCGATGCGCTCCTCAGCGCCCGCGCGGCCCTTGGAGATCATCTCGTACCCGCGCCCGCCCACGAAGCGTTTGGAGAGGTAGAAAAAACCCAGCGTCATCAGAATAACCACGACCACCAGCGCATAGCCCATCGGATTTTCGTGGATGTCGGAGACCATATTGAAAATTTGCACGGCCACCACCTGACTGTAATCGAAGATCAGCGGTGTGCCCAAATCGGTGAACGCCCAGATGAACACGATGATGGCTCCGGCGAAATATCCCGGCAGCATCAGCGGAAACGTCACGGTCCGAAAGAGGCGTAGCGGACCCGCGCCCATATTTTTGGCCGCCTCCTCCAAACTGGGATCCACATTGGCGAGCGCGGCGGCCACGTTGAGGTACATAATGGGATACAGGTGCAGCACCTCCATGATGACCACGCCGACGAATCCACCGCCACCGAACCAGTCTATGGGCGCATCCACGATCCCCAGCTTGATCAGGAGCAAGTTGATAGAGCCAAACCGAGCGAACATCTGCTTCATCCCGATGGCCCCCACAAAGGGCGGCATCACCATCGGAACCAGGATCAGTCCGCTCAGAATCCCTTTGCCCCTGAAGCGATACCGCACCAGCATGAAGGCCAGGGGAAGACTCAGAAGCGTCGTAGCCAGCGTGGTCACCAGGCCCAATTTCACGCTGTTCAGGATCGCCTCCCGCTGAATGGGATTGGTGAACATCAGCTTGAAGAACGTCAGCGTGAAGCGGCCATCCACGTAAAAGGCATGGGTGAAGGTATGGGAGAGCGGATAAAACAGAAACGCGGCGAAGAATGCCGCAAGCGCCGCGAGGAAAATCATGTTGGTCGGAGTGAGGTCATGTTTTTTCATGGGAGTCTCAGAAGAAAAATAAAACGTAAAACGTGAAGCGTAAAAGAACACTATCCGCGAGCTTTAGCCATCCCGATCATCTCAGCCTCTCCACAAAATCAAATACCACTTCCACCACCTTTTGATGCGCTCGACCGTCCCCGTATGCATTTCCCCGCGTCTTTGGAACGAACCCCTCCGAGGCGGCCTCTATGATCCGCGCCCGATCCGCGCCCACCAACCGATTCCATCCCTCCTCCACCGTCTCAATCCACTCGGTCTCCTCGCGCATCGTCACACACGGCACTTCTAGGAAATACGCCTCCTTCTGCATCCCGCCCGAATCCGTCAGCAATTTGCGGGCGTGCTTCAGGAGCATCAACATATCGAGATAACTTACCGGCTCCACCATTTTCGTATTCGTGAGCCGCACCGAAAGTTCCGCGATCTTCTTCCGCGTCCGGGGATGCACCGGGAAAATCACCTCTGCGTCCAACGCCTCAAACGCGGACAGGATGGCGGTCAACCGCTCCGGGTTATCCGTATTTCTCGGCCGATGCACCGTGGCGAGATAATACCCGCAAGGCGTCAGAGCAAGCTCCGACAGCGCCGTTGACTTCCGCTCCGCAATTTCCACGTTCGCCAGGAGCGCATCGTACATCACGTCCCCCGTATTATGCACGCCCTCGACGATCCCCTCTGCCTTCAGGTGCGCCACCGCCCGCTCCGAAGGACAGCACAACACGTCCGAAATCCTATCCGTGGCCACGCGATTGATCTCCTCCGGCATCGCGCGATTGAAACTCCGCAGACCCGCCTCCACGTGCGCCACCGGGATATTCAGCTTCGCCGCGGCCAACGCCGCCGCCAGCGTGGAGTTAGTATCCCCGTACACCAAAACCACATCCGGCTGTTCCTTCAGCAACGCCTTCTCGATCCCCACCAGCATCTCCCCGGTCTGCTTCCCGTGCGAACCGGATCCCACGCCGAGATTGTATTCCGGCTCCGGGATGCCCAACTCCTCGAAAAAAACCGCGGACATCCGCTCGTCGTAATGCTGGCCCGTATGCAGCAGAATTTCTTGACCGACCTCCCGCAGCCTTCGGCTCACCAGCGCACACTTGATAAACTGGGGACGCGCACCCACTATGGAAAGGACTTTCATCTCACCTCGCATAAAAATCAGCCATCAGCTCTCAGCGTTCAGCCAACGGCCACCATTGAGTTCGCATCAAAGTTCATATTTCGACCGATGTGCAACACGCCCTATCCGGGACGAAGAATTGGTCCGAGGCAGC
>JAUWMS010000321.1 GCA_030613045.1 Candidatus Latescibacterota bacterium
TCGGCTCCACCAACGAAGTGGGCATTTTCGAGATGCGGGAGACCGGGATGGTGGAGATCACAAATCCTTCGGAGATTTTTTTGCCGGAGCGGGAAGGCGCCGGGCCCGGCTCGGTGGTCGTGTGCAGCATGGAGGGCACGCGCCCCCTGCTCGTGGAGGTGCAGGCCCTGGTCAGCTCGTCCAACTTCGGCTATCCCCAACGGGTGGCCACGGGCATCGATCCCAAGCGGCTTCCCATTTTGTTGGCGGTATTGGAGAAGCGCGTGGGACTCAAGCGCGGCCACGAGGACGTATTCCTGAACGTGGCCGGCGGCGTGCGCATAGTCGAGCCCGCCGTGGACCTCGGCGTGGCGCTGGCCGTGGCGTCGAGCTTCCGGGACCGACCGGTTTCGGGGAAAACCGTAGCCATCGGAGAAGTGGGCTTAGGCGGAGAAATCCGTCCGGTGGGCCACCTCGGCCAGCGGTTGATGGAGGCCGAGAAATTGGGTTTTGAAACGTGCGTGCTTTCCAAGAACAATTTGAAGGGGATCAAACGTCCAAAAACCCTTCGGATCATCGGCGTGACCCGGATCGAGGACGCGCTGGAGGAGGTGCTTTGACCACTCCCCAGAAGCCAGACCCCCAGAAGCCAGAATTCCAGAAGCCCAGAAACCGGAAGGGATTTTCTGATCTTTGCTCTCTGGGTCTCTGACCTCTGTCCTCTGGGTCTCTGACCTCTGTCCTCTGGGCCTCCGACCTCTGGGCCTCCGACCTCTGATCTCTGATCTCCTCAATCTTCCTTTTTGCTATTTCTTTCCCGTGTGAGCCGGATCGCGGCAACGGCGGGATAGGGTCCCTATTTTGCGCAAAAATTGGGACGTTCCCGACTTGGGGGTCCGGATCCCGCATTCCTCTTGCGGAAGGAGGTGAGCAGAGCGCGAAAAAGAGGCGGATGAGGTAATGGGAAAAGGGGTTCCAAATTTTGAACCCCTGCACGAACAACGTCAACCAGTACAAAAGAGGAGAATCGAAGATGGCGAAGAAGAGGGCAAAAATAAGGGGGACGATGCTGACGATGGTCGTTATTTTATTGACGTGGGGGAACGCGTACGCCCCTCCTCCGACGCCGGCCGCGATCAACGCCGCGATCCTGGACGGATTGCAATACCTCGTGGCAACGCAGAACGCGAACGGATCGTGGGGCGACAACGACATCGAGCTTCGCCCCGAATTTCCGGCCGCTACGGACGACGGAGACGTGGGCATCACGGCGCTGTGCGTGTGGGCGTTTTTGAGCCACGGCGTGGGCGAAGGCGATCCGCTGCCGTTCGGTCCCGCGCTGGACGACGGCATTGCGTATCTGTTAAGCCACGTCCGCGTGGTGGACGGAGCGATCACGAACGACCGGTTCCCGGATTATCAGACCGCGATGGCCATCATCGCGCTGTACGCCACGCACAACCTCGCATACGCCCCGATCATCGGCAACGCGCGGACCTTCCTCAAGAGCGCGCAGATCATACAGGCAAACCATCCGGCTATTCCTCCCATGCTCCTGCTCGCGATGCCGACCTACGGCGGATGGGGATACAATTTGCAGTCCTCGTTCGGATGGCCGATTCCGCCCGTGTCCAAACCGGATATCATGCTCTCGGATGGCGAGGAAGACGTGGGGGAAGTCCCGTACGACGGCCCGTTCTGGGAGAGCCGGGATTTCTGGGTGGACAACGACGAAGACGGCGTAGCGGATGTGCTGGAGCCGGGCAAGACGAATAAACTTTACGTCCGTGTGTTCAATCGCGGGGATGAGCCGGCCGCCAACGTGTCCGTAACCATGTATGCCAGCTCCTTCGATCTGGGCCTGCGTCTTCCCACGGATCACGCCATCGGGACCGTGGAACTCGGAACCATCGAGTCGCTGGCCATCGGCGTTGGATATGTCGAGTGGGACGTGCCGGAGGGAACTTCGCATTACTGCATCGGCGGGATCGTGCAGGCGGACGGGGATCCTCCGTCTTCGGACGAGCGGATCCGGATGGACAACAACCGGGCGCTCCAGAACGTCGTGTCCATAGGCATCCCGGACGAAGAACCTTTCAGCGTACCTTTTGCGATCTCGAATCCGACGGACGCGGCGATCACGGTGGACGTGGACATCATGATCCATCAGGACGCGGACGATGAAGGGAAAGAAGGAGAAAAACTGGAGGAGAAGCCCTCCAACTGGGACATCCAAATCACGGGCGGCGCGATCACGGACGTGTCTCTACCCCCCGGCGCGCGGGAAACCCGAACGTTGACGATCACGCCGAGGGGCGCGCACGAGGGAGAGGAGATTGACTTTAGCCTGTTGCAGCGTCAGCAAGGCGGTCCCCAAATCTATGGCGGACTGACCGTGTTTGCGTCCGTCAGCCCCACGCTTGTGTATTGGCCCTGGATGAAACCCTTCCTGTGGGCGGATATGTCGAACACCCAGTGGGTCGTCATGGCATTGAGCCTCACGGAGTCGAACTTCCTCACCACGCCCTGGGACGACGCGGCCATTGTATTTATAAACCGTTGTCAGGATCCTCCTCCGGGAACGGGCGCGGGCCGGGGATTCATCTACACCACCGTGCCGACACCCGGGCCGAATATTCCTTACGGAAGTATGTCCTACGCGGGGCTTTGGAGCAACGCCCTCCTGCCCGTGGTGCGCGCGCCGATCCATTATTTTGCCGCGCGCAACTGGGCCGGGCATAATTACTCGGTGACGCAGAATCCCGGATGGGGTCAGGGCGCGTATTACTACTACGCGGTCACGATGGCCAAAGCCCTGCAACTGAGCAATATGCCGTGGATCGTGGAGCCGGGCCCGCTCTTCCACAACTGGTACCTCGAACTCTCGGGAGAACTCTTGCTGCGCCAGAACGGGGCCGGTTATTGGGAGAATCCGGATCCCATGCTCGGCGAGTTCAACAGACACCTGTGCACCGCGTACTCTCTGCTCGTCCTGGAATCGCGCGCGCCGCTTCCGCTGCATTGCAGACTGTTGGTCACGTTGATCGCGGACGGGGTGGATCTGAGGATTCGGGACTTCGAGGGGCGGCTTCTGAGCGCAGAGGCTCAGGAGATTCCCGGCGGCGTGTTTTCCACCACCACGGAGGGACAACAGGCCGAGCTGGAATCGCTCGACCCGGATACCTACCGGATCGTGCTGAAAAATACCAGCGGGACTTCAACCCCCTTCCGCCTGCTTATCCAAACGTTCTGCGACAGCGAAGGCGGCGCAACGGGGAAAATTTGTGGAGACAACCCCTTATTCGAGCGGGAATTCGAAGGCACGATCGAGGCGGAGGAAACCCTGGCATCCAGCGTGAACCTGAGCAACATCGCGGGTGCCATGACCGTGCTTGCGGAAAAGCCCGCGCCCATGCCCGCGATCCGCGTGACGCCGGAGCAATTGTCCGCGGCCCCCATCACCCTTCAGGAGGCGCCGGCTTCGTTCACGCTGTCCGTGGAGGGAGCGGACGCCGCGCATTGGGTGACGCTTTTCGGCCAATCGGACGATTTGCTAACCGTGCTCGGAGACGAAGAGACCGTGAACCAGGCGTTCCAGTTCGACGTCAACGGATTCGATCTGGAATCCGGCGCGCCCCAACAGGTGCATCTGAACGTGGTGATGCCGCCGGCCGTGCCCACGGGGACGTATAAGGCGTACGTGCTGGTCGCTTCCTATGATGCCGCCACCGTCCGTATTCCGATGGAGCTGAAGGTATTGCAGGTAGTAGAAGTGGAAACGCAGGACGCTGCCCCGATTCCGGAGCGGTTCGTTTTGCATCCGTGTGTTCCGAATCCCTTCAATCCTTCCACGACCGTCCGATACCAGCTTGCCCAATCCGGGGAAGTCCGGCTTGCCATCTATGACGTGCTCGGACAAAAGGTGCGGGCGCTGGTCTCCGGGATCCAGCCGGCGGGCCATTACAGCGTGCGTTGGGATGGAAGGAACGAAGCCGGACGGCCGGTTTCCAGCGGGGTCTATCTTTTCAAATTGGAAGCGGGAGCTTTCAGCGAAGCGCGGAAGGCTTTGTTGCTGAGGTAAGCGGGCCAACCTCGTGAAGGTGAGAAAGTGAGAAAGGGAGAAAGTGAGAAAGTGAGAAATTCGGTGGCGCCATCTCACTTTTTCACTTGCTCCCTCTGATTGAGTAATTTTCATTTTGTTTCTGTTATTTTTGTCGCCTGCTCCCTGCGTGGCGCGTTCAGCAGGAATTTTCCTCTCGTTCCCACGCTCTGCGTGGGAACGCAATTCGAGACGCTCCGCGTCCTCCCACGGAGTCCAAATGCCAAGAAGCCGCTATAAAATCTACCAAGACCAATATCCCCACTTTCTAACCTGCACCGTCATCAACTGGCTGCCCCTCTTCGGGAGCCCCCCCCATTGCCGAAATCATACTCGACTCCTGGAGATTCCTGCAGGAACACCATCGCTTGAAGATCTATGCGTACG
>JAUWMS010000126.1 GCA_030613045.1 Candidatus Latescibacterota bacterium
TAAGGCGGTCACGCTAAGTTTCGAGGATGCGTACGCGAGTGTGTACGAATACGCGTGGCCGATTATGGAGCGGCACGGATTCCGGGGTACGCTCTTTGTGGTGGCGGGATACGTGGGAATGGAAAATCAATGGGATGCCAATTTCGGGGGACGGCGGTTTCGGCATTTGAACTGGGCCGAGCTAAAGAAGTTGTCCGAGGCGGGATGGGAGATCGGGAGCCATACGTTGTCGCACCGGGATCTGACCGCGCTGTCCCCGGATGAATTAACGCGGGAGTTGCGGGACTCGAAGCAGGCTCTTGAGGATGCGTTAGGGATTTCCGTTGATATTCTGTCCTATCCCTTCGGACGGTACGACGAGCGGGTTCGGGATGCGGCGATGGAGGCCGGCTATCGGATGGGATGCGCCTTTTTCCCGCACAGGGACGATCCGTTCACGGTGGCGCAGACCGCGATTTATCGAATGGATACCATGCTGGATTTCGAGGCGAAGGCTACGGGAAATGCGCTGTCCGGCTTGGAGCGCTTCCGGGGACGCTTGATCAACAGTCTATCCATGGGAACGTCGGTGATGCAGCGCTTGGGGATTGTTAGAGGAGAAGCCGAAACGTGAAGCCGATCTCGGAAGGGAACAAAGCATGGAAATCCGGATTGATCCGCACACCTTAGCACGCGCTGAGGAGCGAGGCGCAAATGAAACGAAAATTGAAGACGTGATCCACACAGGGTTCTCTACACCAGCGAAATACGACCGTATGGGAAAAACCAAAGTCTATGACTTTAACCAGGAGTGGCACGGTAAAATCTATGAGCAAAAAAGAGTGGAGGTGTTCTACACTGTTGAGAGAGAGGTGATCATAACCGCGACGGTGTATGTCTTCTACGGAAAATGGGAGGAAAAAAATGCAGATTCAATATAATGCTAAAACAGACTTGCTCTACCTTCGTCTGGATGAACAAAAGCAGCAGGTGATGAACAGGCGGCTCTCCGAGGACATCGTGCTGGATGTTGGGGAAGATGACCGAATTGTTGGCATTGAAATCCTGGATGCTTCCAGACATCTGAATCTGGAGAAATTATTGCCCGTGGAATATGCGATTTCCCTTGCAGCGGCCTGAAGAGGGCTGGCTACGACAGCGCATCGGCGGTTTGCGCTTCGCTAAAAGCGCCAGATATAGGTAGAGTCTTCCTTTGCCTCTACCTATACCTCTACCTGCTTTTCCTGAAGTTCAAAGGAGGACAACTGAGTGGCGTCACAGTGGAACATGTTTTCGTTTTTCGGCCTGCTGGGAGGGTTGAGTCTGTTTCTCTTCGGCATGCGGTTCGGGAGCCGGGGGCTTCAAAAGGCGGCGGGATGGCGGCTTCGGGCCATATTGAGTGCGCTGACGAAGAATCGCTTCGTGGGGGTGTTGGTTGGCATTTTGATTACGTTTATCACGCAGAGCAGCAGCGCGACGACGGTGATGTTGGTGGGGTTCACGGATGCGGGATTGCTGGTGCTGCGGCAAACGCTGGGGATCATCCTCGGGGCGGATGTTGGTACAACGATCACGGTACAGTTGATTTCGTTTAAGATTTTCGACTTTGCGTTGCTGATCATTGCGGTGGGGTTTCTGATTATGACCGTGTGCAAAACCCGGCCGCGTCAGAGCATCGGGCAAATTGTGATGGGCTTCGGGATGATTTTTCTGGGGATGAAGATCATGGCGGAGTCCGTGGAGCCGCTGCGGAATGCGCCGCTGTTTCGGCTGATTCTTCAGGAGGGCGGGAAAAATCCGTTGTTGGGCGTATTTCTGGCCACGGCCTTTACCGCGCTGATTCAGAGCAGCGGAGCCACCTTGGGATTGGTGCTGTCGCTGTCGTTTCAGGGGCTGCTGAATTTGGAATCCGCGCTTCCGCTGATCTTCGGGGCCAACATCGGGACGTGCGCCACCGCGCTGTTGGCGAGTTCCGGAACGAGCGTGCACGCCCGGCGCGTGGCCTGGGCGCATACGATTTTCAAGGTGGTGGGCGTGCTGCTCTTTTTGCCATTTATAAACGGCTTTTCCCGAATAGTGGCGTGGACCGCCGTTGACATTTCCCGCCAGATCGCGAATGCGCATTCTCTGTTCAACGTGGCGATGACGCTGATTTCCCTGCCCCTGGTACCGTGGTTTGCGCGGCTGGTGGAAGGAATCGTGAAGGATGAAAAGGGCGGGGAGGCGTTTCAGCCCAAGCATCTCGACGAGCGCGTACTGCACATCCCGTCGCTGGGATTGGCGCAGGCGATGCGGGAGGTGATGCGGATGGCGGACCGGGCGTACGACATGCTGGCGCAGGTGATGCCGGTGATCAAGCGGAACGACGACACGTTGCGACAACAGATTATCGCGATGGACGACGAGGTGGATCTGTTGGATGAGTCCATCACAGCCTATCTGACGCAGCTTTCCAGGCAGGAGCTTTCGGAGGAGGAGTCGGCTTATGAGACCGCGCTGTTGTTCGTCGTCCGGGAGATCGAGCGCATCGGCGACATTGTGAGCAAGGATCTGATGACGTATGCCCGGAAGAAGATCGAGCGAAATTTCTATTTCTCCCACGAGGGATTCCACGAGATCCGGGATTTTCATGCGCGGGTGCTGCACAATGTGCGGGTGGCGATTGATGCCTTCGCCACCTCGGACGTGAAGCTGGCCGGGGAGCTGATCGAGGAAGACCGCCGGATCGCGGAGCTTGAGAAAGAATTGGAAAGTTCCCACCTCGACCGGCTGCGTCGGGGCTTGGCGGAGAGTTTCGAGACGAGCACGGTGCATCTGGATCTGATCAGCGATCTGCGCCGCGTCCACTCGCACGCCAGTGGAATTGCCATGGCGATATTGGGAAGATTCAAGGAGCGTGAAGCGGAGAGCGCACTACGCAATACGTAATACGTAATACCTGAAACGGACAACGGACAGGAGTGCAGCGATGAAACAAACGTATATTTCGGAGATCGGAAAACACGAAGGGCAGAAGGTGACGATCCGGGGGTGGCTGTATAATAAACGGTCGAGCGGGAAGCTGCATTTTCTGCAGGTGCGGGACGGCACGGGGATCGTTCAGTGTGTGGTGTTCAAGGGGGACGTGTCGGAGGAGGTGTTCGGTCGGTCGGATGCGGCCACGCAGGAGTCGTCGGTGGTGGTGCAAGGCGTGGTGCGGGCGGACAAGCGGTCGGCTATCGGCTTCGAGGTGGGGGTGACGGATCTGAAGATCGTGCAGGCGGCCCAGGAGTATCCGATTGCCAAAAAGGATCATGGCGTGGGCTTTTTGATGGACCACCGGCATTTGTGGCTGCGTTCGTCGCGGCAGCACGCGATCCTCAGGGTGCGGAGTGAGATCGTGAAGGCGTGTCGCGATTATTACGACGAGCGCGGATTTACGCTGGTGGACGCCCCGATTTTTACCCCGACCGCGTGCGAAGGGACTACGACCTTGTTCGAGACGGACTACTTCGGGGAGAAGGCTTACCTGACGCAGAGCGGACAGTTGTATATGGAGGCCGCCGCGATGGCGTTCGGGAAGGTGTATTGCTTCGGGCCGACGTTCCGGGCGGAGAAGTCCAAGACGCGCAGGCATCTTACGGAATTCTGGATGATCGAGCCGGAGGTGGCCTTCTACGATCTAAACGATGATATGGATCTGGCGGAGGATTTTGTGGCGTACGTGGTGGCGCGCGTGCTGGCGAATCGAAGGCCGGAGCTTTTAGTTTTGGAGCGGGACGTGGCCAAGTTGGAGCAGGTGCAAAAGCCCTTTCCCCGGATTTCGTACGACGAGGCCCTGGCGATCCTCAAGGAGCACGGCGTGGACGTGCCCTGGGGCGAGGACTTCGGAGGCGATGAGGAGACCATGCTGGCGAATCACTTCGACCGGCCGGTGCTGGTTCACCGGTATCCGGCTCGGTGTAAGGCGTTCTATATGAAGGGGGATCCGGAGGACGCGCTCAAGGCGTTGTGTGTGGATATGCTCGCTCCGGAGGGCTACGGCGAGATCATCGGCGGCGGACAGCGGGAGGACGACTTAGAGACGTTGGAGCGGAAAATTGAGGAGCACGGACTTCCGAAGGAGGCGTTCGAGTGGTATCTCGATGTGCGGCGATACGGATCGGTACCGCACGCGGGATTCGGCCTGGGGATCGAACGGACCGTGGCGTGGATTTGTGGGCTGAAGCACGTGCGGGAGACGATCCCGTTTCCGAGGATGCTGGAGCGGTTGCGGCCATAGGCCTCAGGCTTTGTGAGAAGACACGATGGGGAGCATCAGTTTTGGATGCTCCCCATTTTTAGCTCCTTCCCCAGAAAGCTCATCGCCGCATCGCCTTGATGGATCCCCAACGAGCGTCCCGAACGGGCGTCTCCTCCGGCCCCAGCAGTTCGATCTCGTAATACTCCGAAGTTCCAATAGCCGAAAACTCCAGGTTATCCACGACGGTGCTTGGCGGCAACGCAAAGGTGACCCACTGGTTCGTAAGCATCTCTCCGTTCTCCACCCTTTCCTTCAGTTCTCCCCACGGCTCTCTCCCAACGCCATCGTCCGAGGCGCGTCCTCCGAGATAGGCTCGCAGCGTATAGAACCCGGATTGCGCGCCAACGTACACCCGGAACTGCGCCAGCGCCACCGGCTCCGGAAAATCGAATAACAGGACGCCCTTGCCTTCCCATAGGAAGAACGCAGGGGACCCCTCGTTGCCCGGATATTTCCCGTCGAACAGGGCCGACAGATCCCCCTGATACTCATTCCACGTGGTTGCCCTCGTCACCGCGTCCGGCGTCCAATTCCTCCGTGCGCCGTAAGCCCAGGAAAACGCAGTCAGCACAATTCCCGCCAAAACAAACCCCGTCTTGGCCTTCATGCCCTATCCTCCCTCTGTGTTATGTTCGTACTCAGGCACGAAACAAAGTGCGTGCCGTTCGATCTGCGTCGCTCCGCTGTGTAGCCTCTAAGTAGATGGAAAACTTACCTTCATAAACTTCCATGTGGTGATTCTAAGGAATTCAGGAACCCAGGAGAGGACTGTAATGCATTTCGGAAGGATTGTTTTTCTCCTGGCCTCCTGGTTTCCTCATTGTGAAAAGAATTTTGTCCGGGAGCTTACAAATCTCCTCGTGGAGATCCTCAACCGGAACGCTTATCGCACCAAAACCATCTTCCGGGTCTCCTCGAAACCATCCGTCCTGAACCGGTAGAAGTACGTGCCCGATGCCCGCTTTTGGGCGTTCCACGACGCCATGTGCGCGCCTCGCGTCCGCCATCCGTCCACCAACACATCCACCCGCTGTCCCGTGGAATTGTACACCTCCAGAGAGACGGTTCCATTCCGGGGCATCCGATACTCGATCACAGTGGAGGCGTTAAAGGGATTCGGGAAGTTCTGACCCAGCACGTAGGCTCCGGGCTTGGTTTCATCGCTGGCCTCAACCGAAGTGAACGGCCCGTAATCGAACGGTTCATCCACGAGGTGCCAATAGGACTCGTCCTGACCCGCATAGTCCCGCTGCATATAATAGGTCAGCAGGGGCGTGCGCTCAAAGTCGGCCAGCGGCGTCCGCGTGGGCGCCCCGTTCTCCCAGCGATATACCGGGATCTCCATCGGATTGAGCACGTTCGACAATCCCCGATCCATCGCGGCATGAAAAAGCCCGAAATTCCCCGGCTCGTGTCCTCCCAGCCAGTGACCCACGATGTCCACCCGGAAGGGATCCCTGCCGAAAATCAGCACATTGGACATAAAATCCTCCGCCGTTCCACCTGGACCAGGCCCTTTCATAAAGTTGCCGTTCCGACCATAGATGCCCTCGATGATGGAGAGGCCATGACTGGAGGCCGAATGATTATCGAGCGTCTTCTGCACCCAGGTCTCCATACCGCGACCACTGCTCCATGTGTCCATGCTTCCGGGGCGATCCCAACGCGGCACACCCGCCTCGAGGTGCCGGTTATAGATCGCCTCGATATCCTCACGGTAGTTCGGATTGAGGTCCTGACTTGGAAGACCATCACTGACCTGGCGCGGAACGGCGCTGCAGTAATGAATGTAAGGATGGATGTTCGTCCCCTGCCAGTTCTTGCAGCAAAGCGTCAGGCCCATGCCGTGGGCCTTGAACTTGGAGATGTTAAGATTCCACGCGTCGGGTGCGTTGATCGGCGCCACGTACCCGATGCGCTTGAACACCACCCCGTCGGGACAATCCGCCCACGTGACCTCCGAACCCTCCTCCAGCGTGCTCGATTTCAGCTGCTGTATCTCCCGGCCGGAGGGAAAATCCGTCAGATGCGCGCCCGTCCGCTCCGCTACGCGCTCATATCCGGTCGCCGTCCGCTCCGAGGGACAATAGGCGTCTCCCATCCAGTTGCCCTCTCGCATTGTGACCTTATCCGCCGAAAGCCCCACGTCCTTCATCCCCTCGATCACGCCCTCCACGAAATCACGATCCGTGATAATGCCCATCCCCGATTCGGTGTCGCCTTTTCCGCTCGTGCAGGTCAGGTTTGGCTTCATCGCGATTTGAGGGATCCCCGGTGATTCCCGGAGGGTAAAAATCTCTCTCGCTAACTCAAACCCCTCCCGCTTCTTCGCTTCCGCGTCGGTCTTGAGCGATACGTGCGTGCGCTTGATGAACACGGCCTCCGGATGCGTCTCGATAAACGAGTGAAGCGCGAAGTGATTTCCAGCGGCCATCGCCTGTCGCACCAACACATCCATCGGATCGAGCAATCCCACGGCGCCGACCGTGCCTATCGTCTTCAAAAAACTTCGTCGATCCATAACCGACCTCCTTTTTCTATACTACTGACTTGCAGAATCTCGTTTTTGGGCAAGGTTCTTGCAAAACGAGGATGGTAAGGGTTGTTCGGATTTCCATCTGTATTCACTTTGTTTGATCCGTGAAAATCCGTGGGATCCGTGTCCCATTGCTTTTGGACTTTGGTTGCGGCTTTGCAGCGCATTCATTCCACATCTCTGATCTTCAGATGCGCGGTCCGGGCGCGCCACGCCGGAACCGATTCATCCTCCCCGGTGACCTCGGCCCGCAGCCTCGTCATCCATAAAAAGCGCGCGGAGCCGATGGTGAGCGTG
>JAUWMS010000119.1 GCA_030613045.1 Candidatus Latescibacterota bacterium
AAGTCTGTCACCGAAGCTATGGCTTCCTGATTTTATCAGGGAGGGTAGGGGAGCGTTCCCTTGACCATGAAGTCACTACGTGAGTAGTGGTGGAGTTAAGGGAAGTGAGAATGTCGGCATGAGTAGCGTAAGGTGTGTGAGAAACACACCCACCGAAAACCTGAGGTTTCCTACGGAAGGTTAATCCGCGTAGGGTTAGTCGGGCCTAAGCCGAGGCCGGAAGGCGTAGGCGATGGACAACGGGTTATTATTCCCGTACCGTTTCTACTGAGGCAAAGGGGGGACACGGAAGGGTAGGCTAAGCATACCTAATGGACATGGTGTGTCCCTCACTATAGGTGAGGCTGGGGCAGGTAAATCCACCCCAGATATTTAGCTGAAGGTGAGGGAAAGTTGAGGGGAGACCCAATACGATTTAGCTGAACCCATGCCGTCAAGAAAAGCCTCGTTGCCGGTGAAGTAGGAACGCCCGTACCGCAAACCGACTCTGGTAGGTAGGGATAAAAGTCCCAAGGTGATCGAGACAACCCTCGTTAAGGAACTCGGCAATCTAGCCCCGTAACTTCGGGAGAAGGGGTACCCGTTTAAAACGGGTGACACTATATGGATCCAAGCGACTGTTTAACAAAAACATAGGTCTCTGCTAAAGCGTAAGCTGAAGTATAGGGGCTGATACCTGCCCAGTGCTGGAAGGTTAAGGGGAGGAGTTAGGAGCAATCTGAAGCCTCGAACCGAAGCCCCAGTGAACGGCGGCCGTAACTATAACGGTCCTAAGGTAGCGAAATCCCTTGTCGGGTAAGTTCCGACCCGCACGAAAGGTGTAACGACTTGGATGCTGTCTCAACGAGGGACTCGGCGAAATTGAAATACCCGTGAAGATGCGGGTTACCCGCGACAGGACAAAAAGACCCCGTGGAGCTTTACTATAGCTTGGCACTGAGTCTGGGCTCACTATGTGTAGCATAGGTGGGAGGCAGAGAAGCCAGGGCGCTAGCCTTGGTGGAGCCATCGTTGAAATACCACTCTTGGTGAGTTTAGCCTCTAACCCTAGAGCAAGCTAGGGGACAGTGTCTGGTGGGTAGTTTGACTGGGGCGGTCGCCTCCTAAAAGGTAACGGAGGCGCCCAAAGGTTTCCTCAGCGCGATTGGTAACCGCGCGTAGAGTGTAAAGGCATAAGGAAGCTTGACTGCGAGACCGACGGGTCGAGCAGGTGGGAAACCAGGGCTTAGTGACCCCGCGGTAGGAAGTGGGACTGCCGTGGCTCAACGGATAAAAGGTACTCCGGGGATAACAGGCTTATCGGGCCCAATAGTTCACATAGACGGCCCGGTTTGGCACCTCGATGTCGGCTCATCGCATCCTGGGGCTGGAGAAGGTCCCAAGGGTTGGGCTGTTCGCCCATTAAAGCGGTACGCGAGCTGGGTTTAGAACGTCGTGAGACAGTTCGGTCTCTATCCGTCGCGGGCGTAGGATACTTGAGGGGAGCTGTTCCTAGTACGAGAGGACCGGAATGGACGAACCGCTAGTGTACCAGTTGTCCCGCCAGGGGCATCGCTGGGTAGCTATGTTCGGAAGGGATAACCGCTGAAAGCATCTAAGCGGGAAGCCCCCCCCAAGATGAGGTATCCCGTGGCACAAGCCACCTGAAGGCTCCTGGGAGATTACCAGGTAGATAGGTCGCAGGTGTACGCACAGCAATGTGTTCAGCCGAGCGATACTAATCAGCCGTGCGGCTTGACCAAATTTCTTACGCTTGACAGACGACTTACGATCTATGCGGTATCCATTTCTCCATTTTCGATTTCTATTTTCCGGTGACCATAGCGGAGGGGAAACACCTCTTCCCATTCCGAACAGAGCAGTTAAGCCCTCCAGCGCCGATGGTACTGCTTGGGCAACCCCGTGGGAGAGTAGGGCGTTGCCGGGAATTTTACAGAGAGAAAGCCCCGTTGAATGACAAACGGGGCTTTCTGTTTTGTACATGTCCCGTCTGTTTTCGAAGGGGACGCTCGAAAGTCAAAAAGAGGCGCGTTGTCTCTTCTCATACAAGGAGGCATGTCATGGCCAAACGCAAGGTGGGCGTGATGATCGAATCGTTTCGCTTAGGTGTGAGGGAGGGGATCAAGAAGGCTGCGCAGATCGGCGCGGATGGCTTTCAGATCTACGTGACGAGCGGCGATATGGAGCCATCCCGGATGAGCCGGACCGCTCGAGGGGATTTTGTCCATTTCGTGGCGAATCAGGGACTGGTGATCAGCGCGCTGTGCGGCGACTATGGGCATGGCTTCCTGGACGCGGCGAAGAACGACGAGTTGGTGGCCAAATCAAAAGCGTGTGTGGATCTGGCGGTGGACTTAGGGACCAACGTGGTAACCACGCACATCGGGACCCTGCCGGAGGACGAGAACGATCCGAAGTGGCGCGCGTGTTATCAGGCGATCTCGGAACTTTCGGAATACGGCGAGGCAAAGGGTGTGTATTTCGCTACGGAGACGGGACCGGAGTGTGCGGAGCATTTGCTACGCTTCTTGGAAGCCATTCCGACTACGGGTATTAAGGCCAACTACGATCCGGCGAATCTGGTGATGAACGGTTTCGACGCGTTGGGCGGCGTGAAGGTGCTGAAGGACTATATCGTGCATACGCACGCCAAAGACGGCGTCCGCGTGGATGGCACGCCCAAAGAGGTGGCTCTGGGCGAGGGCGACGTGAATTTTCCTCAATATCTGGCGGCGCTGGACGAGATCGGGTACGACGGATTTCTGACCATCGAGCGGGAGGTGGGCGACGATCCGGTGCGCGATATCGTCAAGGCGGTGGATTTTTTGAGAGGCTTTTGAGCATACCTTTTGAAAGTTTTTTTGGGACACGGATAGACACGGATGTACACGGATTCTGTTGAAATGCGGATCCGTATTTATCTATGTTCATCTGTGTCCCTTTTTTTGTCGCCTGCCTTCAAGAGGTGACGGTTAAGCTCCGGAATACAGTTTTTCTTGAATAGGAGGCTATCTTTATTGGTGATTGGTGCACCAATTATTATCCATCACGCCCCGGAGACGAAGGAGGTGAGCGTTATGTTGGAGAGCATCCACTGGTTGGGGCATGCAAGTTTCAGGATCGAAGGCACGCAGGTCATCTATATAGATCCGTGGAAGGTGAAGGACGGCGAGAAGGCGGATCTCATTCTGATCACGCATAGTCATCACGATCATTGTTCGCCGGAGGACGTGGCGAAGATTCGGAAGGAGGGGACGGAGATCGTGACTGTGGCTGATTGCGGATCAAAATTTTCGGGAAAGGTTTGCGTGGTCGCACCTGGGGATAAGGTGACGGTGCACGGAATCCCTGTCGAGGCGGTGCCGGCGTACAATATCGGCAAGGCCTTCCACCCAAAGGCCAACGGATGGGCGGGCTTCGTCATCACGGTGGAGGGCGCGAGGATCTATCACGCCGGGGATACGGATCGCATCCCGGAAATGGACCGCGTGGAGTCCGATATTGCCCTGCTTCCCATCGGCGGCACCTACACGATGACCGCTTCGGAAGCCGCGGAGGCCGCGATCTCCATCGCCCCTCAAACAGCTATCCCGATGCACTGGGGCGACATCGTGGGATCGAAGCGGGATGCGAAGCGATTCCGGGAGCGCTGTGCGGGGAAGGTGGAGGTGCGGATTTTGAGGGCGGAGTAAGAGAAAAACCGTGAAACGTGAAACGTGAAACGTAAAACGTGAAGCGGGAGGAGGTGTTCTCCAATGCGACAGGCGAGTTGTTTTTGAGCTCCCATAGGTTCCCGGTCAGCGAGCGGTTGATCTTCCGGAAAAGAAAGGGGCTGTGCATTTTGCATAGCCCCTTCCAAGTTTTATGCCCTATGTTTTCGCGACATGCCTTCCTACGTGACTTCGCTCACCTCCCTGTGTGTCACGAAGTATGCTCCTACGCAAAAGACTGATGTTCCTTTCTCCGCGACCGAAAGATCAGACTTCCGAAGTCTGCCAGACTTCGGAAGTCTCCCACTCACCCCCCACTCATCCCGCCTCGAGATGCGCATATTTCGCCATCAACCGCTTCTTCCGGCCATCCCCGAAGCGTACGACCAATCTCGTGGAAGTCCCCAAGCCCGATTTTTCGACGACCTGCCCCCGGCCAAACGAGGGATGGATCACCCAACTGTCCACGTCGAAGGGAAACGTTCCGTCTTCGAGCGGGACATATCGAACCGAATCCCCGGATGCCGTTTGATCCTCCTCACCGGCCGGAGCGACCGCCTGCTTTTTTCCGCGCGCGCTGTGTCTCCTCGGTGGGTAGGGAGTCCGACCGGAACGAGAGCGGAAGGACGCATCCTCGTCCAACCGGGGAGTTTCATACTCCAGCAACTCTTTGGGAATCTCCCGGAGGAAACGCGAGGGCTCCGCTCCGTAGCCCAGGCTCCCCCATCGGCGGCGCTGCAGAGCGTAGCAAAGATAAAGCCGTTGGCGCGCGCGGGTGATGCCCACGTAGAAAAGACGCCGCTCCTCCTCGAGGTCGCTTTCCCCGTCGGCGCGGATAATGGGGAAGAGACCGTCCTCCAGCCCGGTGATAAAGACCACGGGAAATTCAAGCCCCTTGGCGCTGTGCAAGGTCATCAGGGTGACCGCGTCCCGCTCCTCATCCCAAGTGTCAATGTCCGTAAACAGAGAGACCTCGGACAGAAAGGCCTCCAGGGAAGCATCCTCGGAGCGTTCGACGAACTCCTCCATCGCGGAGAGGAGTTCCCGAACGTTCTCCACCCGCGTCTGATTTTCATCGCTTCGATCTTTCTGAAGATCCTCGATGTATCCCACCCCGGCTACGATCTCCTGAGCCAATTGATCCACCGAAAGATTCGTTTTCTGCTCCCGGAAGGCCTCGATGTGTTGGTGGAAGGTTTTGAGATGTTTCGTCATTGCGCCGGAGAGTCCGACGATTTCCTCCGCCCGCCCGAGCGCGTCGTAAAGACCGATCTCTTTCTCAACGGCGAAATCTTGCACTTTGAGCATCGTGGCGTCTCCGATGCCACGCTTCGGCACGTTGACGATGCGCCGGAGACTGAGTGCGTCTCTGGGATTGGCCACGAGTTTGAGATAGGCCAGGACGTCCTTGATCTCCCTGCGTTCATAGAAGCGCAATCCTCCGACGATGACGTAGGGGATGCCGGCATTCCGGAGCTCGTCCTCCAGGGCTCTGGACTGGGCGTTGGTGCGATAGAGGAGCGCAAAATCTCCGAAGCCCCGGTGGCCTTCCGTGCGTTCTCTTTCGATGGCCGCAAGCACCCGCCGGGCTTCGTCTCGTTCGTCCACTCCCTGCAGGACGGAGATGGGCTTGCCTGCGTCGTTCTCGGTCCACAATTTTTTCTCTTTTCGGGTCCGATTGTGTTTCACTACGGCAGCGGCGGCTTTCAGGATGGTCTGCGTGGAGCGGTAATTCTGTTCGAGCCGGATCACCTCGGCCTCCGGGTAATCCCGCTCAAAGTTCAGGATATTGGTGATGTCCGCGCCGCGCCACTGGTAGATGGATTGATCGTCGTCGCCCACTACGCATAGATTTCGGTGCCTGGCAGCCAGCAATTTTGTGAGCATATATTGCAGGTGGTTCGTGTCCTGGTATTCGTCCACCAACAGATACCGAAAGCGATCCTGATACGTTTTCAAAACACCGGCGTGCTGCTGAAACAGCGCCACCACGTTGACGAGGAGGTCATCGAAATCCATCGCATTGCGGGCTCGCATGATCTGCTGGTAGGCGCGATAGATCTTGGCGACGTCCTCGGCGAAGGGGCCGCTTCCACTCGACAGAAACGCCTCCGGATCTACATAGCCATTTTTGGCGTGGCTGATGCGGCTTCGGGCCGACTTGGGCGGACACCGGTCTTCGGAGATCATCAAATTCGACATGGCCTCCCGAATCACCGTGAGTTGATCGGAGGTGTCGTAGATGATAAAATCACGCTCGTACCCGATCCAATGTCCTTCGCGGCGCAAGATGCGGGCGCTGATGGCGTGAAACGTGCCGATCCACATGGAACGCATCGCACCGCCGAGGAGCTTTTCCACCCGCTCCTTCATCTCACCGGCCGCCTTATTCGTAAATGTCAGGGCCATGATCCGGGAGGTGGAAACGCCCTTCTCCCGGACGAGGTGCGCGATGCGATGCGTGATGACCCGCGTCTTCCCGCTTCCCGCTCCGGACAGGATCAACAGGGGGCCGTCTGTGCAACGTACCGCATCCTGCTGAACAGGGTTGAGTGCATCGGACATGGAAGAACTCCTTCAAGGCAAGCCACCGCAAAGACGCGGCAGCGCACAAAGTTTAAAGACTATTTACAATTCTTTTTATGCCATGTTTCAAAAGGGGGACGTTAAAATTGATCAATATCCCCAATTTCAATTCCGACAACTTCAAATACGTTAAAAGTTGTGCCTCGTGAATGGGTTCGATCTTTTCAGCCGCCTTTAATTCCAGGATAACCAGCCCTTCAACAACGACATCGAGACGATATCCACAATCCAGATTTACTCCTTTGTAAGACAGCGCAAGCGGTTTTTTCCGTTCAAAACTAAGCCCACGAATAGCCAATTCCCGACAAAGGCACTCTTCGTAGGCCGATTTCAACAAACCAGGTCCCAGCCTGCGATGCACCTCAATTGCTGCCCCGATGATTTCCTTCGATAAACGATCTTCCTCTTTGATCATTTCAGGTCTCCCTTCGCGCCCTTTGCGTCTTTGCGGTGAGATATTCTTTTCTTGATTCGATTTTTCGCGTTGATGTGCTCCCGGAGGGATTTGCTGAAGATGTGGGTTCCGTCGCCTCGCGATACAAAGTAGAGATAGCCCAGGTCGGCGGGATAGAGCGTGGCCCGAAGGGCGGCACGGCCGGGATTTCCGATGGGCCCGGGGGGAAGCCCGCGATGCAGATAGGTATTGTATGGGGAGTCTGTTTTGAGATCGTGGTTGCGCAGACGGGGTTTTCGGCGACCGAGCGCATATTGAACTGTGGCGCATGATTCGAGGGCCCGTCCGAGACGCAGGCGGCGGTGGAAGATGCTGGCGATGATGGGGCGTTCCGGGGCCACCTGAGCTTCGCCCTCGACGAGAGAGGCCAGGATCACGGCTTGGTGCATGCTAAGCCCCAGGTCGTGCGCTCGTTGCCTGAGCGAATCGCTGAAGACCTCCCGAAAATGTGCGGTCATTGTCTTCAGGATGGCGCGCTCGTCCATGCGATAGAAGAGATTGTACGTGTCCGGGAAGAGGTATCCTTCGAGCGT
>JAUWMS010000549.1 GCA_030613045.1 Candidatus Latescibacterota bacterium
TGATGGATATGGCCAAACAGGCGGGCGCGGAAAAGTTTATGATCGCTACCCGGGAGAAAGAATGACAGGGGGACCAGGAGATGGGGAGACAGCGAGACACGGAGACAAAACTTAACGGGGAAAGGGGTACGCTCTCCCCTCCTCCCTCTCTCCCCCTCTCCTCGTCGGGAAGGATGGGAGGGGCGGTGATGGCTTCGCTCGTCTTACACGGACTGTTGGGAGTCCTTCTGCTCAAGATCTGCGTTCAGGTGCATCCGAAGGCCCCGGAGTTTGTGGAACTGAATCTGGGCCGGGTGGCCTCAGCAGGTCTTTCGGAATTTGTGGATCCCGTCGCGCCGCACGCTCTCACACCGTCTGCTCCGGAGAAGGCCCTCGGTGGCATTCCTAAGCGGGTGGACATTCCGAAAAGACGGATGATCGAGATCGAGGAACCCGCAATCTCCGTATCCGAGGAGGAGCGGATGGCCCGAAAACGTCTGACCTCGGAAGGGGACGAGAAGCGGGTGCCCGTTCCAGAGAAAAAACGGGTCTATCTCCGCAAACAGGAAGCCCTTCCCGCCATGGGAGAAAAAAAACAGTTCGATCGAAAAATGGACATCGGCATCGCCCCAGGAAGCGGCGTGGAGACCACACAGGTCGGGGCCGACGTACAGGCCGCTTTCACCATAGAAGGCGAGGTGAAAAACCGGGAAATTCTGAGCAAGGTACTCCCCGATCCCACCGAGGTACATCGGGAGGCCGTCATTCGGATCTGGTTCACGGTACGTCCCGATGGCACAGTAGGTGAAACGAAGCCGGTGCGCAAAGGAGACACGCACTTGGAAAACCTCGCCCTCGCGGCCATGAAGCAATGGCGTTTCCATGCGCTGAGCCCGGAGCAGGAGCAGATCATTCAAACCGGCGAGATCACCTTCACGTACACCCTGAAGTGAAATGACTGGTGAACCACTCACCACTAACCAGTCACCAGCCTTGAAGAGGAGCCAGCCTTATGGAAAGCGCATTCTGGGCAAACATACTCAGGAAAAAATCGGAAGCAGAGAAAAATCTTTCCGACATCCTGAAACGCATCCCCCTCTTCAGCGGTCTGAACGGACGCGAGCTGAAGAAGGTGGAGCAGATCGTACATCTTCGGAACTACCGGGATCAGGAGGTCGTTTTCCGGCAAAACGAACCGGGCGTCGGCATGTACGCCATCCGGTCCGGAAAGGTGGACATTGTTTATGACTGGGGAAAGCCTTCCGCCCGGCCCCTAGCACACTTTGAGACGGGAGACTTCTTCGGCGAGCTGGCCCTTTTGGACGAAGCTCCCAGATCGGCCTCCGCGGTGGCCGGGGAGCCGTCGGAGTTGATCGGGCTTTTCCGCCCGGACCTGCTGGATCTGATCGAGCGAAATCCCCGACTCGGCGTGAAGATCATTCTGCCCCTCCTGCAATTGCTGGGCAAGCGACTTCGGCTGACCAACGAGAGGCTGCACGCATTGTCCCAATCCAGTGTGGAAGAACCCGAAGAGGTCGAACCATGAACGTAGATATACAAGATCGTATCGTCTGGGGAGGGAAACTCTTACTCGGGCTGCTCGCGGGCATCGTCGCGGTGTGGATTCTGTATGCCTTGCGGGGCATTCTTTTCCCCCTGGGTCTGTCTTTTATGCTGGCATACGTGCTCAACCCCGTCGCGAATCGTCTCGAAAGCGTCGGCATCTCCCGGACAGGAGCCATCGGCTTGATCTATCTCGTCGTGCTGCTCACCCTGGTTTTGGGGATCGTCTTTCTCGTGCCGGTGATCCGGGCGGAACTGGACGGACTCAGTGCCAATTTCCCGGAATATCTCGATAAAATCGAACACACCATGGATACGTGGGAAAACAAACTCAAATCGTATATTCCGATGCTGGAAAACTACGACCTGACCGGCGAGGTCGCCACGCGGGGAAAATCGGCAGCGGAAAATATCGTAAAACAAGCCCCCGGAATGATTTCCAATGTGGTGACGATCTTTACCTTCCTGATCATCGTTCCCTTTGCGACCTTTTTTCTGTTGAAAGACGGTCGAAGCATGAAGACCGCCCTGATTCGCTTAGTCCCCAACCGGTATTTC
>JAUWMS010000087.1 GCA_030613045.1 Candidatus Latescibacterota bacterium
CCCGCGTGCGGATGCGGATCCCCGTCCGCCAATTTTGCGCCCATCGGCACGAAGCCGCCGAGAACCGGCCCCTTGCGGACGATGAACGTTTTCCCAATCTCGTACCGCGAAAGCGCCATCGCATGCTCGGCGCGGATATCCTCCAACTCATCGAAAAGCACCACGTCCGATCCGATCTCAAGATCAATACTGTGCGTGCCGTCCCGGCGGATATTGCAGAAAAGTCCCGCCTTCTTCGGCCCTACCTGAAACGGAAATCCCAATCCATACCGCCACACCTCGTCGGGCGGGGTGTCCGGCGGAATGGTCAAAGCCACACGGCCTTTGGTGATGCCGGTTATACCTTTCATTTCAACCTCCCATAAAAGTTCAAGAGATGGGGAAAGTGAGAAAGTGAGAAAGTGAGATTGCACCGCCGAATTTCTCACTTTCTCACTCTCTCACCGTCACACTTTCACAGGGAATTCATTCGCTATACCTCTCTTTGGGAATCCGGTACTCGGAAGTAAACACCATGTTCGGTGGAAGCGGCATCAGCCCCCCGACGATTTCACCGCGCCGACCCATCATAGCTTCGTGGGGCTCGTCAATGAGATCCAGTTCGCTGTCGGTGATCGGCAAGGAGTAACGCACCATGGGAAAGAAACTCTGGAACTGCTCTGAGTACGCCACACGCGATCTGCCCCCGTGAGCGCCGTCTTCGGTCTCCGCCCGCTTGCGGGAGTACGCGCCGCTGTAATACTGGCTGGAAACGTAGTCCACGGCCTGCACCTTCTTGTCAATGACATCGGTGATGTCCACATAGACGTTTGCGTGAGACGTTCCCGCGTATGCGAGGCTGTTGTGGCCCATGTATGCCATCGGATTCATGAAGTAGATCGCAGGCACGTAGTGACGGACCTGCTTGTCGCGGCCGACGCCCATCGCAAGCTGCCAGGCATAGAGCGTACACTGCCCGATGGTGGCGTGCATTTTCAGACCGCCGCCCTCGTAAGGCTGATGCGTGATCAGAATGTCCGGCTTGACCTCGCGGATCGCTTCGGCGATGGCCTCGATCTTGTCCTGCGTTACGAGGATGTCATCGTCCTCGAACCCGAGATCGCGCACATCCTCGAATCCGAGAATCCGACAGGCATTGCGGGTCTCTTCGAGCTTTTGCTGGGCGGCCTCTTTCACGCGCTCCTCGACATCGAGATCAGCCCCCGCAGTGCGCCGCTCTTCCTGCAGCCGATTGTGATGGGATCGCACCCCCGTCGTGGCGAGCACAACCGTCGCCCGGTCGCCGAGGGCCACGTGGTGCGCAAGCGTGCCGCCTGCCTGGTCAAAGCTATCCGATGGGTGGGTAGCTACGAGCATCAGATGAATCGAACGACTGGCCATGGGGAACTCCTTTCTGTGAATGGGATGGAATGCTCTGCCGTGCACTTCCTCCGTGCACGGTTCGGACGGTCCAGTGAGCGCTTTTCCCGAACCGTGAACGGAACAACGTGGAGTTCCCGGCCAAGGCGTGACACCCCACTTTCCGCACATAATTTATCAGGAACTGCCAGGCCCTTAAAAATTCCACGCCGGTATCGCCTCTCCCCGCGAAAAAACCTCTTCGACGTAATGCCCCGTCTGCGGAGCCATGGCCGCATCGCCCTCTATTTCCAGATTGTCCACGATCTGATAGATCAACACGTTGTGCCAGGCGCCATCCGCCAATTGCACAACCGCCGAACGCGGATGATCCACGCGCCACCACGAGCCGCTCGGCGCAAAACCAAACTCGGCCCGACAATCGCGGGCGATGAGAATCTTCTCGAAGTCCGTTCTGTTCTCGTTGAGCGGCCACAGACCAAGCACCTCACGGGTGCGGCAGTTAGAAGGCAGGTTGGCGGCAATATACGGCGTCCCGGCGGCGGCCCGGTTGATCGAAATGGGAGACCGGGCGCGGCAGTTCTTTCGGTAGATGATCTGCTCCCACGTTTGGCCGGTATCCGTGGAACGCCATACCGCCATATCGAAATTGGCCTCATCGGCGCTGCGCGCGGAGAAAAGCAGGCTCCCGTCCACATCCCGGATCAGGCTCGGCTCGCCGCCACATACCCATTTCCCCTTGTCTCCCGCCCTGGTTACGGTCACCGGAACAAACGAAACCGGTTGCCAGCCATCCGCTCCAGCCTGCCAGCGAGAGACCCCGGAAACCACGCCCTCGCCGCTTTTTACCGCCATAGCAAGCAGCAAATCCTGCCCATCCGGGATGGCATTGGGGAGGCCTCCCCCTTCGATCTTCCAGCCCGGGAAAAGGGTCTCGTATTCCGCGCGTTCCTTCTTCAGCACCCGGAACGCCTTCCCATCATAGCCAAACTGAAAAAACTCCAGCCACCTCTCCTTTACCTCCCTGTAATCGTAGTGTCCGTCCCGGTCGAGGGCGTAACGCAACGCGTACGCAAACCCGAATCCCGTGCCCGCATGAGGATGCGGAGAACCGTCCACCAGCTTCGCGCCCAAAGGCACGAACCCGCCGACCACCGTCCCTTTGACCGTGACGGAGGACTCCCCGATCTCGTTCCGGGAAAGCGGGATCGCGTTGTCGGATCGGATGTTTGAAAGATCATCGAAAAGAATGAGATCCGATCCGTTCACAAAGTCGACATTGCCTTTCCCCTCCACCCAAATACCGCAGAAAAAAGCGGCCTTGCGCGGCGCCACCTGAAATGGTCCGCCCCCTCCATAGCGCCACAGCTCTCCCGACGGCGTGTTCGGCAACCTGGAAAGAGCGACGACTCCTTTGGTGAACCCGGTTATGCCTATCATTTCAAAATCTCCTCTTTTTGGGACACGGATCGCACGGATTACCCCGGATTTCATGGGGTATTACCCAGTAATCTCTGGCTAGGATTTTGTAGTGCAGGTAAGTGGGAGACTAGGAAAGTGATATCTCACCGTCACACTTTCACACTTTCTCGCCTTCTCGCCTTCTTCCCACTCTCCTCTGCTACGCAAAGCGAAAAACCTCCATACGATTGACTTCGATCGTCCCCTGCTCGACGAAGAACCCGATGCCGTGGTGTGGCGCGCGGGAGAAACCAAAGCACTGCACGAGCTCATCGTTGACATAGAGTTCCACGAACTCCCCGCGTACCAAGACCCGCCAGTGCTGCGTTGCGCCGGGCATGATAGGCCGGAGCGTGTGGTTCTCGGGCATGAACACCGGCCCGCACGGGCCAAAACCGACGGTCCCGAACTCGTACAGGCCGCGGAGGTTGGCCAGGCAAGCAACGCCTTCGTACGGCTTGTTCTCGCCCTGTTCCGCGACACCCAGCAAGAGCCCGCCGGCAGCATACTCACCGCCCTCGAGAGTCATCACGAGTTCGATGACGACGCCGGTTCCGAAACACGGCTCCAGCGGGAAGAAGCACAGGGAAGACCCCTCTGAGACTCCGCGCAGAGCGCCGCAAGCCAATGTCCACCGGCCCGAGGGGATGAGCTGCGGCGTGGGCGTAGTCGGGGCTTTCGCCGTGCGAAGATCGAAAATCCTGCTCCCTTTTAGCTTGTCATTGCCGGTCCAGTATCGGAGAACAAGCTTGCCGGGAGCAGCCTCCTTGAGGACCTTCACGGTTCCCAGCGAGGCGTCCAGGAAGTTCGCCCGCGGCATCCAGTGATGGTTGTAGAGCACCTGCCCCTCGTATCTGAAAACGCGACCGAAGTAGGTGGGAATGTACGCCCAGTTAGGCGGAGCGTTTCGGCCCCCCAAGAGCATCGGGTCTCCCTCGACCCACCGATACGGTCCTCTGACGGAATCGGAAACCATCACGAACATACCGCCCGACTTCCCGGTGGTGTTGTACACGGGATCTCTTCGGGCGCCTCCCGCGCAGCCGACGAGGAGGTAGTGACGCGGGCCGAAGCTGACCTGGCATCCCACTTCGACCCAGCCGAAGCCGCAAGGCTCGGAGGCAGGCGGCTCGGCATTCCAGTGGATGCCATCCGCACTGGACACCAATCCGGCCACACCGTTCGCTCCCGGCGGCCCGTCTTTGGACGAAGCGGTAACCACGCCGAGAAAGCTCCCGTCCGGAAGCGGGATAGGCCAGATGGAATCCCAGCGGGAATTGGTGTCTCCGGTGCATTCGTACCACCGTGGGTCAGGGGCGCTCACAAACTCTCGGGGCAGCTTTCGCCAGGTCAGCAGATCATCGGACTCCGCGAAATAGATGCGCTGCGACCGCCCTTCTCCCCGTGAGTAGTTGATGATCCACCGGTCCCCTGCGCGCCACACGGCCCCGGTTCCCATACCCGCGGTCCCGGGCTCCGTGGCCAGGATGGTTCCTCGATCCGTCCAATGGATCAAATCGGCGCTCGTGGCCAGGCCATAACCGTCCCACGCCTCGTGCCGGAGTTGGAGGTAGTAGAGGTAGAAGGTACCCTCGTGGTGCATAATGAAGGTATCCCAGAGCTTCGTTGAATCCGGCTTGAATATCACTTCGTCCTCCCTTTCTTGTCACGCTGAGTGCAGCACCGCTTTGCTCGCGGAATCGATACCCGCCCGGGCGTAATCCAGTCGTACGGACGGAATCCCGCCGAGAAGACGCGTGTTCTCCTGGTACCAGGCGAACACCGTCTCCACCCCTTCCTCCACGATGAGCGGCATATTCGTGTACACGTAGCGGCACGGACGCGAGGCGGCGAGAAAGAGGTGCGGGATGAAACGGATGCGCCCCTCGAACATCATCCGCGCGATGGGTGAGA
Source organism: Candidatus Latescibacterota bacterium (assembly GCA_030613045.1). Taxonomy (GTDB): domain Bacteria; phylum Latescibacterota; class 4484-107; order 4484-107; family 4484-107; genus 4484-107. The sequence goes on from JAUWMS010000087.1 coordinate 4,735, forward strand.
ACTTGCCGATGTTCTGGGCCATCAGCCAGCAGGCTTGGATGAGCGGCACGTGGTCCACGATGTGCTCGCTCAGGACCTCCGCCCCGAGGAGCAGGTCCGGGAACTTCCCGTGTATGCGCTCGAGCAGCGCCCTCGTTGCCGCGACAAGGTCCCCCTTGGGACTATCGTACGCGTTGCCGCACTGATCCAGGAACACCGCCTCCAGCCCGAACTCTTCCACGGCGCGGTCGAAATACCCGTCGAACAGAGTGATCCACGCAGGGTCGTCTATCTGCATGTACTCGATTGGATTGCCTGGGCAGAGTCCCGTGTTGCCCACCCAGCGATGCCCCGTCCACGCCTTCTCCCATTCCGGCATGAGCCCGGAGGACTTGTCATAGCCCCAGAAGTTCATGTGGGGCAAAACGATGGCGCCCACCTCCTTGCTCTGCCCCACCAGCTCGGCGAAGCCTGCCCGTCCACCGAGGTTCTGAGCCGGTTCCCAGGCCGGCATCCTCGTGTCGTAGGCTCCTTGCCAGCCGGCGAGGTACAGGAGCGTCCCCTCGGCCAGACCCGTACGCTCGAGTTCGGCAAGGAGGTCGCACGCATCACGGAACGTGTGCGCAACGCGCCCATCCACGAGGCAGAGGTCCAGGTACACAGCTCTCCGGATGCGATCGAGGGCGCCCCTGCCAGGGAAAGGCGGCATGCGGTGCTCCTCCCGATAGTGCGTCACCGCGCCGTCGAGGGTGCTCTCCGGAGGATAGCGACGAATACTCGCGTCGGGAGGAAACACAATCTTCCAGGAACTCCCCTCCGCCAGGATGTCGGGCTTAGTGTGGCCTATCCGAGGATTCCACGGATCCCACGTGATGCCGGTGAAGACCGAACCCTCTTCTACAACGATGAGCGGTCCGGGTACCTCATAAAGCGTTCTTGCGTAGTCCGCTGCGTCGGCGGTAACGCGTACCCCGGAATACGTGGGCGAGTGGATGGCGCAGCTCATCGGAAAGTGCAGCACCTCATGCTCTTCGTTCATGCGGTCCTCCGTTCAATGTTCCACGTTCGTCCTTTCTTCATCGTGTGCTTTTCTCTCCATACTTGACCATGCATTCATACCCTGTCTCAGGTCGAGTCACATCTTAGTAGACTTGAAGTCGTAGGCCGCTTGATCCCTATTCACCGATGATCTTCACCAGCACGCGCTTCCGCCGTCCGCCGTCGAACTCCCCGTAGAAAATCTGCTCCCAAGGCCCGAAATCCAGTTTGCCATCCGTGATCGCCACCACCACCTCGCGGCCCATTACCTGTCTTTTCAGGTGCGCGTCCCCGTTGTCCTCGCCCGTACGATTATGGCGGTATCGGCTGATCGGCTCGTGCGGGGCCAGTTCCTCCAGCCATTTTTCGTAGTCCCGGTGCAGCCCCGGCTCGTCGTCGTTGATAAACACCGAGGCCGTGATGTGCATGGCATTGATTAGCGCCAGCCCTTCCTCGATCCCGCTCTCCCGCAGGCAGTCCTCGACCTGCGGCGTGATGTTGATGAACGCCCGGCGTCCGGGCACGTTGAACCAGAGTTCTTTACGATAGCTTTTCATCCGTCCGTTCCTCCTCATTAAATCGCAAAAATTGCACCGCGGAGACGGTTGCCTCAGCCCGGGGTCATTTCGTCGAGAATCGCCGCCGGAATTTCATCCGGCAGGATGTGCTCCTTGTTGACGTTGCAGCAGACGAAGGTGCGTCCCTCCCGCCCGAAGAACCGGAGCATGCCGATGCCGGTCTTCAGGTTGGTTTCGCCGCTGTCGTCCACCTCGGCCAAGATTCGCAGCTCCCCGAACACCAGGCCCCCATTGCGATCCTCACCTGGAATCTCCCGGCCGACCACCAGCCACTGCAGGTTCCGCGTGGTGCCACCGCCGTCCCATATGCGCTGGATGGCTGTCGTCCACGAGTTGAACGGCGCGTCTCCGGCCAAGGCGCTCGAGAGCGCAAGAGCCAACGCAAGAAGCGCGCACCGCGCAAGCATAAATCTCTTACTGCGAAATCACTGCCAACAGACAGGCGTGAGGTTTCAGCGCGGCGCGGACAACGCCGCTTTGGATGGCCACCGGTTCATCAGTCCAGAAGTTGACAGCAGTCGACACGTTGAAGCCGTGGTCGTTCAAGTTCAGCGAGCATTCCCGGTCCTCGTCACTCCAGTTGATAAGCAGGACGCGGAGTCCGCCGGGAATTTTTTGCAGATAGCGCGCGGGGGCGTCGGTGGCGAAGAGGTCCAGAGGCACCCCCGCCTCGCCGTAGGGCGCGGCCACGGCGCGACGCAACAGGTCCAGGCCGCGTTCGTTCAGGCGCGGCAGTTTGTCGGACAAATTGCGCACGCCGTCGCTACCGACGACGATGCTCAGGAGAGTTTTTGCTTCCTCGTAACTCAGGTCTGACAGGCCGTTGTTCAGCGCTCCAGGGTCGGGATTTTGGGGCGTGTTGCCTACCAGATTCGGTTTCAGCCGGTTGAGGTCGGGGTCGTCGGAGGTGTCGCGTCCGCGGATGACGGCAAAGTCCGGGTCGTTCAGCCAGAGGCGTTTGTGGCTCCAGAACCGGCAGGCGATGGGGACGGAATTTCTTTGGACCGACTTCCACATCGGATGAATATCGCCGGACACGCGCACTGCGTCCACCATGTCGGGGCCGCCTTCGAAGTGGTAGTTGCAACCGAGGATGTCGGCCCTGCCTTTTGTAGCGGCGCGGATGGGTTCGAGGATTCGCCGCATAATATCGCCCTTGGGCACGCCGGCTTCATAAAAACGCGGAGCCTTAAAGGTTTGCCAGAGAAAGTCGAGTTTGAAGTAGGAGTAGCCCATATCCGCGTACCGCGCGAACAGGTCGTACAACCACTGGCGAACTTTTTCGCGCGTCGGGTCCAGCACGAATCCCACACGCTTCATGCACTCATAGGCCATGCACGGCAGGCCCGACTCGCCCATGGCCAGCATATCGGTGTCCCACTGCGCGATGCGGCAGTGCGGCTCGATGATGGTCGGCGCGAACCACAGGCCCGCCTGAAAACCCATGCCCTCGAGCGTGGCCGCCAGTTTTTCCATGCCCCCGGGGAAAAACGGGTTGGCGTCCCATTCGCCGTAACAATACTGCCAGCCGTCGTCCACGATAATTTTCGTGACGTGTTTGCTCAACACCGGGTCGGAGGCGATAAACTCGGCATTGGCCAAAACTTCGTCCTCGGTCACGGTCCAGCGATAGTAATCCCACGAGTCCCAGCCGGCTTCCTGTTTGATGAAGACAATGTCGGGCGGACGGTTTTCTTCGGCCCACGCGCGCAGCAGGGCATGGCCGGCCGTACCGGAAGCAATCGGAACCGGGTCTGCCTCGACCCATCCGCCGGCGTGGAACTCGACGGAGCGGAGCACTTCCAAGTCGCGGAT
>JAUWMS010000235.1 GCA_030613045.1 Candidatus Latescibacterota bacterium
AAGCGAAGTATTCGGCCCATCGGCTTTCCGACCCTCCTCGTCTGTACATAGCCATCGAGAAGAGCGTATTGGACCCTCCCAAAAAATCGTGGGCTATCCGGGATGGCCTGGTCCGCGAGGTGCGAGCCTGCCAGTTCCGCGAAGACATCGTCCGAGTGGTGCTGGACCTGGAGGAGCCCGAGGGCTACAACGTATTCTCCCTCACGAATCCGAATCGTATCGTGCTCGATGTGTTTCCACCGGGGGCTCGGGAGACGGCCCCGGCTCGCGATCCGTCTCTCGCCGGCCAGTTGGGCGCCAAGGTGCGCACCATTGTGCTCGATCCCGGACATGGCGGCAAAGACCCGGGAGCCATCGCCGGACGGCTAAAGGAAAAAACGTTGGTGCTGGACATCTGCAAACGCCTTGACCGCCTGCTGAAGAACGAATACAAAATTTATATGACCCGGAAGACGGACGTGTTTATTCCATTGGAGACCCGGACGGCCTTCGCCAATCAGAAAGGGGCGGACCTGTTCGTGAGCGTGCACGTGAATCTGGCCCGTTCTTCCAAAGCCCATGGGATCGAAACGTTCTATCTTTCGCTGGCCTCGGACAAGGAGGCGCGGGAGTTGGCCGCGTATGAAAATGCGATGGCGGCGCATGCGATCAGCGATCTGGAAGGGATGCTCGAGAAGATTTTGAAGAATATGAAGTTGAAGGAAAGCCGGCGGTTCGCGGACCTGGTTCAGCGTGATTTGGTGACCGAGACCGGTCGAAAAAACCGGGGCGTCAAGCGCGCGCCCTTTGTGGTTCTGATCGGCGCCAACATGCCGTCTGTGTTGACGGAGGTTTCGTTTATCTCCAACAAGATGGAGGCTCGTCTCCTTTCCACGGAAGCCTATCGGCAAAAAATCGCCCGCGCGCTCGCGAAGGGCATACGGCGCTATGCGAATGGATTGGCGATGAAAAAATAAGAAAATGAGAAAGTGGGAGCGTGAGATTCTACCACTGGATTTCTCACTTTCCCACTTTCACCCCGTCACATTTTCATGGGGAGGGGAATCGAGGAGGGCGAAATGTCACGAAGCTTGGGCGCTTATGAAACGAAAGGCTCGGTGGTAGTCCGGGGCGAAACTTTCGAATACACCTTTGATAAGAAAAACGGACTGATGTCGGGTCTGGAGGTGTTGGGGGAATACTTTTCCCTGGGACCCATCCCGGACCTGTATGTCTCGCCGGAGCGGGATCCCCGTTCGCTCTTTTACGCGGCGCAGTATGAGACCCACGCTACATGTATTCTCTTCAGCAGGGAGGAGGAATGTATTGAGGTGCGCTCGGAAGGGAGATATTACAGCCAGGAGGACATGCCCTTTTCGATGATTTACCGGATCGCGTACAAGATCTGCGAAGACGGGGCCGTCTTTATCACCGTCCGAAACGAGGCTACCGAGGCGTGCGCAATCCGGTGGCTATGCTGCTGCAAAGGCGAATTGGAGGCCGAGCTGTGTCCGTATGTGTGCCGCCTTTCGGATCAGAGCGCCGGGCAGGGAACGGGGGACTATACGTTCGAGCGGGTCTCCGGGGGAGACGATGGACGGATTTTCGGCGGGCGTTTTATTCCGTGGTTCTGGTTCGGGAACGATCACACGGGTATGGAGATTTGCATGTGGGACAGTGATTCTTTCTCATTCGGACAGGCGGAATATCGGGGAAAGGCGGCGAGCGCTTCGGAGGAGGTCGCGCAATTTTTCTCGGCTTCCAAGACTCAGAACGGCGTGATGTGGGAAATTTTTCCGATACGAAACAGACCCACCCCGCTCCGGGCGGGCTGGGTTCGAGAGGATCGTTTTGTCCTGGCGATCACCCCCCCGAAGCGTTACAACGCCGCGTATTCGGATTTGAGAGTGCATTGGGAAGGCCCGCACCAGTTCGATCCCTCGTACGAGTATCCCTCGGAGGAGCGGATTAAGTCCCTGGCTCAGCGCGGGATTAATCTCTTCGTGGGCGGCGCGAACTGGCGTTCGGGGGAATATGTTCCGGAGAATGAGGGCGAGACCCGGCGGCTGATCGAAACGTGTCACCGGTATGACCTGAAGATTATCCCCTATGTGACGTTGATGGATCTGAATGTGGAGACCGGTATTTTTCCGAAGTATGGTGCCGCGTGGCGGATCGAGCCGGTGGTAAAATCGGGCGGTAAGACGTGTTTGATGTGTCCCGGCGCGGAGGGATGGCGGACCTATTGGAAAATGCAAGTGGACCGAATCATGGACGATTACGACTTCGACGGGATATACTGCGACTTTCGGTTCGCGAAGTTGGTCTGCGAAAATCGCGCGCACGGATGCGGGACGAAGGGCGCGCGGATGACGTTTCCATGGGTGCGGGATATGTTGACTTATGCAAGGAAAAAGATCAAAACAAAGAACGCAGACGGCATTCTCATTGCCAACACGAATATCCAGCCGATGGCGATGATCTCCGGTCTCGTGGACGCCCGATTGGTCGGGGAAGCCAAAGACCTGAAAAAGATCGGCGAGATGGAGGCCAACGCCTTTTACAATTCCCATCGTCTCGGGATCCATACCCTGATCCGTCCCGACCGGACGGAGCCGATTGACGAAGGCCTGATCCGTTTGTGGCTGCAGTACATGGCTCCGTTTCCGCTCCATAGAGATCGAAGTAAGGAGGAGATCGCCTTGGTGCGGCGCTGCTGGGACGTGCTGCGATTTTTCGGGATCGGCAAAGCCACGTGGTATCCCTCCTTCGGTTCGTACCTCGCGGCGACAACGAATCGCGAGAGGGTGCGTGTCCATGTGCACGAATTAACCCGGCGGCTCCTCCTGACGGTGATCAATATGGCGGATGAAGATGTAGAGGCTGAGATTTCCGTAACGCTCTCCAGAGTCTGGATCAAATCCAAGAAGCTCTATCTCGTCTATGATCCCCTGTCAAAGGGGCTTCTCGGCGAGCGTCTGTGGTCCGGGAACGATCTGACCAAACTGCCTTTGCGCATTGGGGGAGGAGGCTTTCGTTTTTTTCTCATCCGGGAGGCCGGTGTGTATCCCACGCTCGTGTTCGCCGGCGGAACCGACGGGGTGCGCAGACAGCACTGGGATCAGGAGAGATGGGTCCTGAACGTGCGGCTCGCGCTTCCGTGCGAGGGCCATGTTTCCATCGCGGCGCACAGCCTCATAGGTCAGCCGCAGGCTGTAGAACTCGGAGGAGACCGCGTGGATTTCGTATGGAACGAAAAACAGCGTCTCGTGTTTGCTCAGGGATGGCTTGCCGGAGAACCGCGGGTGCGGATTTTGTACAACAATGAATAATGAGTGATGAGTGATGAACAATCCGCAATCCCTATTAGCCACGAAGGACGCGAAGGCACACGAAGGACTTCTCAAGGTTTTCTTCGCGTATCTTCGTGCTCTTAGCGGCTAAATTCGCAATCCGCAATGGAACAGGACGATGTGGGAGATAGACGACGTACCGACGCATGAGAGCCTCATCAAAGATCCCGCGGCCTGGTATTATACCACGGAGGGATATGAGCGCTATGGCTGGGTGCTCCGGCATCGCTTTGGATTGGGGAGCTTTCGCCCGGGCCAGTTGGAGGTCATCGAGCGGATTCTGGACGGGGACGACGTGCTGTGCGTGATGCCCACGGGGTATGGGAAATCGCTGTGCTATCAGCTTCCTGCGGCGGTGTCCGAGGGCGTGACGGTGGTGGTCTCGCCCTTGGTCGCGCTGATGAAGGATCAGGTGGATGCGCTGAGGGCAAGGGGCTTTGTTCAGGCGACGTTTATCAATAGCTCGATCCCCGTGGAGGAGCAGCGGCGCAGGTTGGCTCAGATGCGGCATGGCGAGTACAAGTTGGTGTATCTCTCCCCGGAGCGATTCCGAAGCCGGGCCTTCTTGGGTGCGCTGAAGGATGTGCCTCTGTCGCTTTTCGTAGTGGATGAAGCCCACTGCATCTCCCAGTGGGGCCACGACTTTCGGCCCGATTACCTGATCCTCTCCGACGTGATCGCGGCCCTCGGACGGCCTCAGGTGGCGGCCTTCACGGCTACGGCTACTGCAGAGGTGCGTGAGGACATTCGGAGACAGATCGGCATTTCGGATGCGCTGGAACTGGTGCGCGGCATCGGTCGGAAGAACCTGTCATTCCGGGTCTTCGCAGTCGCGGGCGAAGAAGATAAGCTGCTGTGGATCAAGCAGATCATTCAGGCGTTTCACCGCAAAGGCGCAAAGAACGCAAAGGACTTCAAAACCTTTTCCGGGGGGTCTCAGCGTTCTCCGCGTCTCCGGGGTGAGACTATGGTCCAATCGGAGATGAAAAGCAAGGGCATCATCTACGCGGGCCGTCGGAGGGAGTGCGAGTTCGTGGATGCGTTCCTGAAATCCATCGGGGTGCGGTCGGAGTATTTCCACGCCCGACGCACGGAAACGGAGAAGCGCACGATTCAGGAGCGGTTTATGGACGACGGCCATCCGGAGGCGATTGACGTGGTGGTCGCCACCAATGCGTTCGGACTGGGCGTGGATAAGGAGAACGTGCGTTTTGTGATCCACTATACGCTTCCGGGCACGGTGGAGGCGTATTATCAGGAGGCGGGTCGAGCGGGACGGGACGGTCGGAAGGCGTTGTGTGCGTTGCTTTACAGCTATGATGATCGGTCTTTGCAGGAGTGGTTCATCGAGACCAGTCTCGTGGATCGCGAGGGATTGACGCAGCTTTACGAGGCGGTGCTGAATGCAGAGGGCTACGAGTGCTTTCGGATCATCGGCGTGCGGGACTTAGAATGGGAGATCAAACTGAAGCAGACTAAAATTCGGGTGGGACTGGGATATTTGGAGGCGCTCGGATTTCTCAAACGTTTCCCGGACGTGATGACCGGGATGCGGGTGCATGAAGTCGCACCGCAAAGCCGCAAAGAACGCAGAGGAAAACTGCAGGGGTCAGGGGACAGGGATCAGGGGCTGATGCAGGCCATTGTCGACGAGCCCCTTGTCCATCTGGGGGCGTTCTGCCGGACCCACGACTTCGATCCGAGGAGTGTGGTGGACACTCTCTACGACTTGCAGTTTGAGGGGAAAGTGCGTTTTGAGGACGGTGCTCGTGCGATGTTGTTTCGGATGGATCGGGGATTGAAGGAGCTAAAGGGACTATCCGAGGAGGCGTTGGGTTTTGAGGCGTTTAAGCGGAGTCGGTATGCGAAATTGGAGCAAATGCTGTCGTATGCTACAACGTCAGATTGTCGGAGCGCGTTTATCCGGCGGTACTTTGACGATCGGGACAAGGACGATTGTGGAATTTGCGATAATTGCCGGGCGATGAAAACGGAGGAGAAAAAGACAGACCGCGCTCCCCGTCCTTCGCACTTCGACGATCTCCTGTTGACCAAGGCGATTTTGCTTGTTGTGGCGGAGGCTCGATTCGGGATCGGAAAATACGCGGT
>JAUWMS010000043.1 GCA_030613045.1 Candidatus Latescibacterota bacterium
GCTCAGAAGGCCGAAGTGAATGAATTAAAGACCATACAGCCCTATCCCATAAAACAAAAGGCGGCTTACTCATTTCAGGAGATCCCTTATAGGACATAGCATGATGCCTATCGCCTCTGCCATTTGTCGCTGTACGAGGCAATTTTTCTCTTGTCCTATGTTCCTCAAAAACGCATGTCCACCCAGCGTTCGCCTTAGAGCGGCCTCCTGAGCGGATTTTCCTGCCGGATTCATCCGGTTTGCTTTTTTGGAGCGCTGAGGAATCTCTCGGCGAAAGCTGGCGCTCAGACTCGGGGGAAGGCGATAGGCCCGCGAAAGAGGGAAGCGTATTACGCTGCAAGAGTTGCTGTGGCTGGATTTTTTGTTGGGCAGTATAACTCATATTGGCCGTCCGAAGATAGGAATGAAATTGACGACCATTTCATGCTACTTTGAGAGCGGAATGAAGGTATCTGAGAAAGACGGACATGTGGTGATTTGGGGCGACGTTTTGGAAGCGCTTCGAGGGTTCGTTCCCGATGGCTCTGTTGATCTGATTTTTGCCGATCCGCCGTATAATATCGGCAAAAACTTCAATGGGCGACGGGATCGCTGGAAGTCCGAGGAGGACTACCTCTCATGGTGTTATGAGTGGCTCGATCTCTGCATTAGGAAATTGAAGAAAAATGGCAGTTTTTACGTGATGGCCGCCACTCAGAACATGCCCTATTTCGACATTTTTCTCCGCAAGAAACTAACCATTCTTTCCCGGATCGTATGGTCATACGACAGCTCGGGGGTGCAGGCAAAGAAGTACTTTGGCTCGCTTTATGAGCCGGTTCTTTTCTGTGTGAAAAACAAGAAAGACTATACATTTAACGCCGATGACATTCTCGTAGAGGCAAGAACGGGCGCGAAAAGAAAACTCATTGATTACAGAAAATCCGTGCCCACCGTGTACAACAGTAAGAAAGTTCCCGGGAACGTTTGGGATATCTCCAGAGTTCGCTACCGAATGTCCGAATACGAAAAACACCCCACGCAAAAACCAGTCGCCCTATTGGAACGCATTGTGAAAGCAAGCTCTAATCCTGGGGATATTGTGCTCGACCCGTTTTCGGGTACTTTCACCACGTCTTTTGTGGCTCAGTCGCTCGGACGAAATTCGGTCGGAATCGAGATAGACGAAGACTACATGAAGATCGGGTTGCGCCGGCTCCGCATCCGAGAGAAATACAACGGGGAGATGCTCCGACGTGAGCCTAGGACCTACGAACGCCAAAACGCACTTACACAGCAACACCTTGCTCTTTTTGAAAGGCGTCCGCATTATGGAGCATGAATTTACACCGGTGATTCTAACCTTTCTCGAAAAGCATTTCGGGGAGCATGCTCAGGATCTTTTTGATAAAAGCCCTTTGCTTCAATATCTGAATCTCAAGACGGTCTCCGCCACTCGTGGCTCGAAGGCACGCAGCAGTTTCGCCAGTCTCTACGCCGTCTATGTGCTTGTGGAGGACTACATCGAACATAGCTACCACAAAAAAGGAGATTACTCGCAGTACGAAGGAGCGAGGTTCTCGAAGCTCTTCAAGCGCCAGAGACAATTGCCCTTCGGCAGCAAACTGCAGAATCACGCACTCAACCACCGGATGAATCAGGAATTCAGAAAATTCTTCCCCCAAGTGGACGCGACGCCGATTTTGAGAGTGGTTGAATCGCGAAGATACTGGATCAACGAAAAACTCTTGAAAATATCTATCGGCAGACGCAGGTTCAATCTGGCCGAAGCGGTAATCGAGATCATTGATGCTTATGTGGAGACCAAGCAAAAGTCATTCAAGGGCTTTATTCAGACCTGTGACAAACTCAAACGGATCTCCAGGCAAAACCAAAAAGAAGTTGAGAGATTCATTCTCGACCTTCTTGCCCCAAATGTGGACGCCCGGATTTTTGAAATTGTGAGTTACGCCATTCTCAAGTACTTCTACCACGACCGGACGGTCTATTTTGGATTTCAACTCGATCAGTTGGAAGAATCCCCCCTCAGGCTGTACAAGACCGGACGCACCAACGCGAATGATGGTGGAATAGACTTTGTGATGAGACCGCTGGGAAGGTTCTTTCAGGTCACAGAGACCCTCGACGTGCGGAAATATTTCCTGGACATTGACAAGATCGAAAGATATCCGATCTCGTTTGTCATTAAGTCAGAGGACTCGATCAAAGCCTTAACCACCAAACTGAGACAGGGGGCGGAGCGTCAATATGCGGTCAAAACCATTGTGGACAAATATATGAAGTGTATCGAAGAGGTTATCAATATCCCGACGCTCCGGGATCGTTTTGGCGTGGCCACCGAGCAAGGCTACTTGCGTGATGTCATCAACGAAATCGTTCGTCAAAGCAAGGTCGAGTTCAATTACGAAGATCCCGATGACGACTTCGATTGACGAAAAACTTTCGGTCACGGCATTTTTCTCTTGTCCTCTGTTCCTCAGATATGTATCTTGCATTTCGACATTACCCCTTGAAATAGCATGGGCTCCGTGCTATCCTCTTGTTATGATACGAGCATTCAAGAATCCGGGAACTGAAGATATATTCAATGGAAGCAGCACGAAATCAGCAAGAAAGGCTTGCCCGCAAAGTTTGTGGAAACTCGCGGCGCTAAAATTTGACCAACTGGATTCCGTCATTTCACTCGGCGAACTCCGTATCCCCCTGGGAAACCGCTTGGAAGCTCTATCAGGAGACCGGAAAGGGCAACACAGTATCCGCATTAATCAACAGTACCGTATCTGCTTTGTTTGGACGGATACCGGCCCCGACGAAGTCGAAATTGTGGATTACCATTGAGGGTCCAGCACATAAACGTGGAGAAAAACATGATTCGTGTACCCACTCATCGAACACCAACGCATCCGGGTGAAATGCTCTTAGAAGAGTTTCTAAAACCAATGCGCCTGACCCAGCGGGACTTAGCGAGGGCGATTCACGTTCCATATCAATCAATCAATGAGATGGTGAACAGACACCGAGGGATGACTCCTGGTACAGCGTTGCGTATTGCAAGGTTCTTTGGCAGTTCAGCAGAGTTTTGGATGAATCTTCAACTTCGTTGGGATTTGTATCATGCTCAGAAGGCCGAAGTGAATGAATTAAAGACCATACAGCCCTATCCCATAAAACAAAAGGCGGCTTACTCATTTCAGGAGATCCCTTATAGGACATAGCATGATGCCTATCGCCTCTGGCATTTGCCGCTGTTCGCGGCAATTTTGCTCTTGCCCTCTGTTCCTCAAATATGGATCTTCCATTTCGACAACGCATGCCCGGCTGGCGTTCGCAGCCCCGTCGACGGACTCTGAGGCCATCGTGGTGGATTTTATGCCGACCCACATAACACCCCGTGATAAAATGAGCGCTACAACCCAACACGCTGGTATCTCCAGGATTATGGTCGATGTGAAAGTTGCTTCACTGGCGTCTTATACGGACCGGAAAGCGATGTCCCGCATGTTACACGGATCCATATAAACCATGTTCGCCAAAGAGAAGAAGGCCTGGATGACAGAAGCGCAAATGGCAGAACTGCCTGATCCCTTCCGGTTCGTAAATGGACGTGAAGTCCGGACCGTCGAGGACTGGCGGAGAAGGCGGCAGGAACTGTCCGGCCTGATCGTGAATATTGAATACGGCGGCCTGCCGCCGACGCCGTCTGGGGTGACTGGCGAGGCCCTGCACACGCACAAGGAGTCCCGGTTTCTCGATGCCGGCTACACCCAGTACCGGCTCATCAACGACGATGATCGCACATTCCATTTCCGGCTCGACGTTCTCGTGCCTCCCGGCGAAGGCCCGTTCCCCGTCGTGCTGACAGGTGACGGGTGCTATCGGTACGTTACTAATGACATCACCCTCGACATACTGCGACGCGGTTTCATTCTCGCACAATTCAGTCGCACCGCTATCGTTCCCGACCTGTACAATTCGGAACGAACGACCGGCCTGTACCGTGTTTATCCCGACGCGCAATTCGGCGCACTTGCCGGCTGGGCCTGGGGGTACCATCGCTGCGTAGATTTCTTGCTCACCCTCGACGTCGTCCGGCCCGACGGTATTGCCGTGGTCGGCCACTCCAGAGGTGGAAAGACCGCCTTGCTCGCCGGAGCCACCGACGAGCGCATAGCGATTACCGCACCCAACGGATCGGGGTCTGGTGGCGCTGGCTGCTTTCGCTGGCAAGGCCCGGATTCGGAAACGCTTGCGGACAGTAAGCGGATGATCCCGTACTGGTACGGTCCCCGACTGTGGGAGTTCGGTGGAAGGGAACAGGAGTTGCCATTTGACCAGCATTTTCTGAAAGCACTCGTCGCACCTCGTGCGCTTCTTTCAACGGAGGGACTGGGCGACCTGTGGTCGAACCCGAGCGGAACATGGCAGACCCACCTGGCAGCGCGAGAGGTGTACCGGTTCCTCGGTGCCGAAGAGCGCATCGGCATCTGGTTCCGCGAAGGGGCGCATGACCATGGCCAGGCCGATTGGAGAGCATTCCTGGATTTCATGGAATGGCAATTATGCGGGAAGCAACCTGAGTACCCTTTCGACCGGAACCCATACCCGGACATGGCTGCCGCCTTCACGTGGTCGGCGCCCGGCCCTGCAAACGAAGAGGATGGCGAACCAGCGGATGCAGGCGACGCTTGACAGCGCGCCTGATCCGCGCCGTTAGGCAGCACCATAGAACTGAAGCACCGATCCCATCATCCTCCTGCAAGGTTGGAACATGCAAGAGGATGGATCATCTAAATTTCCCCACCCCCTTAAATCTCCTCAACCACTCCCTCGATTTTCTCCTCGTGGTATCCATTAAACCTTCCCACGTGCAGCTTCCGTCCCACATCATCCACAATCGCATACAGACAAGGGATCACGAACAACGTCAGGAACGTAGCCGCGGCCAGGCCCCAGGCGATGGTATTGGCCAGCGGCGCCCACGTCTCCGATTTTCCGCCCAATCCGAGCGCCATCGGTAAAAGCCCGAAGATGGTGGTCACCGTGGTCAGGAGAATGGGACGAAGCCGCAGTCTTCCCCCTGAAATGATCGCCTTCCACTTGGCCACGCCCCGCGCCCGTGCTTTGTTGATGAAGTCAATCAGCACAATGGAATCGTTGACCACGACCCCGGCCAAGGCCACGATCCCGAAGAGCGTGGTGATGCTGAAAGGATCGCGCCCGATCAAGAGGCCCACCATCGCGCCGATAAACGCAAAGGGCAGGGTGAACATAATGATCAGCGGCTGCACCCACGACTTGAACTGCGTGCCGAGGATCAAATACATCAGGAGAATTCCCACCACGAACAACCGTCCCAGGCTCGAAAACGCCTCCTTGAACTCCAGCATCTCTCCCCGGAAGTCCAGGCGATACCCCGGATAGCGCTCCTCGATGCCCTTGAACCGCTCCTCGAGCCTTTGGTTCACCTCCGCCATCGAGGTGACCTCCTCGTCAATGTCCGCCGAGACCGTGATGGCCCGATCCCCCTCAAACCGCTGGATCTCCGAATAACCCCGCTCGATGGAGACCCTGGCCACGCTCCCAAACGGAATCATGGCCCCGGACCGCGAAGCGATGCGCATCCGCTCGATGTCGCTGAGTTTCTCCCGCTCGTCGCCCCGGAACTTGAGTACCACGTCCACCTCCTCGTCTCCCTCCCGGAAGACCGTGGCCTTCGCGCCCTCAAACGCGGTCCGCACCGTGCCCGCAATCTGAAACACGTCCAGTCCCAACAGCGCGGCCTTGTCCTCGTCCACGTGAATCCGGATCTCCTTCTTTCCCGGCTCGAAGTCATCGTTGACGTCCATCACGCCCGCCATCCCGCGAAGCTCCGCCTTCACCAACTCCGCGACCTCCTGCAGTTCGTTTAGATATTTCCCCTTCACCTTCACCTCCACGGGCTTCCCCGTTGGCGGCCCGGTGGAAATCTTGCTGAGCGTTAACTTCGAGATCCCGCTGATGGGCTGGATTTTTTCCCGCAGTTCCGCAATAATCTCGTCGCTCGTGCGCTCCCGGTATTTCGGTTCCACCAGATCCACCATCACCTCGCCCACGTGCGTATTGACCACCGTGTCGTCATCCAACTGGAGAATGCCCACGTTGGCCACCACGGAAGCGACCTCCTTGTTCGGAAGGGTTAGCGCCAGCTTTTCAATCTTCGAGATCACCCGATCCGTTTCCGCCAATCGCGTGCCGAAGGGCATCCACACCCGCACGGAGAACTGAGAAATCTCCTCGTCCGCGAACATATCCACGCCCACCAACGGGACCAAAAATCCGCTTCCAAGCGCCAGCGCGATCACCCCCGCGATCACCCAATACCGTCGTCGGAGCACCCTGAGCAGATTCCGGGTGTACCACCGCCTCAACCTCAGAAAAAGCCGGTGGCCTTTCCCCTCCGACCGTCTGAACTTCCCCCAATCCGCAATGTGGGACGGGAGGATAAAAAACGCCTCGATCACGGACGCGAGGAGCACGAGACAGACCACGATGGGGGTGATCTTCATAAACTTGCCGATGATCCCGGGCATCAGCATCAGCGGCAGGAAAGCCGCCACCGTGGTCAGCGTGGAGGTGAGCACCGGAATCGCCACCTCCGGCGTGCCCTTGATCACCGCCTCTCTCGGAGACAGCCCCTTCTGAATATACCGGTACACGTTCTCCACCAGCACAATCGCGTCGTCCACGATGATTCCCAGCACCAACACCAGGCCAAACAGGGAGTTTCCGTTCAGGCTCCGCCCGGTGGCCTTCATAAAGAAAAACGTGGCCATAAACGTCACCGGAATGCCCAACGACGCGAAGACGGCGTTGCGTCCCCCGAGGAAGAGGTAGAGCGCTCCAAATACCAGAAGCATTCCCAACAGCGCATTGGTCTCCAATTTTCGGAGGATGTCCCGAATATACACCGAAGAATCCCACGTCAGCGTAATCTTCACGTCTTCGGGGAGTTTACGCTCCTCCCATTCTTTTGCGAGCTGTTTGATCCCGTCCGTGAGCCGGATCGAGTTGCCCTGTTTCTTCTTCTTCACGCTAAGTGTAATGGACGGCCGGCCGTCGAGTCGGGCAAGCGTGCTGGCCTCCTCGTCCGTATCCCGCACCTGGGCCAGATCGCGCACCTTCACCGGACCGCCGGGCCGGAACGTATGCACGATCACGTTCCGGAGCTGATCCACCTCGTCGAATTCCCCGACGGTGCGGATCAGATATTCCGACCGCCCCATCTTGATGTCGCCGCCGGGGAGATTCAGGTTGCTGCCCCTCAACGCATCCAGCACCTGCTGAAGTTGCAGGCCGTATCCGTAGAGCCGGTCCGGATCCACCTCGACCCAGATCTCCCGATCCCGCACGCCGGAGGTGTTCACCCTGGCCACGTCCTCAATGTCTAAGATGTCCTCCCGGAGCCGCTTGGCCCACTCCTTCATCTGATCCTCGGGCCGTTCCCCGGAGAGCACCACGTTGATGATGGGCATCATCAATCCCGTATTGAAGCGCATCACATTGGGATCCTCCGCATTTTCGGGAAGATCCCTGACCTTGTCCACCTCGGTTCTGAGATCCTGAAAAATTTTATCGAATTCGTCGTCCGGCATCTGCTCGAACTTCACCCAAAGAAACGACGCCCCTTCCGACGATTTCGAGCTGATCAGATCAATCTTCTCCACGTCCTGGATCTCCTCCTCCAGCGGGATCGTGATCAACTGCTCGATCTCTTCAGGGGACGCTCCGGGGTAAATCGTCAGAATAAACGCCCAGTTGAACTCGATATTGGGCATGGCCTCCCGCGGCAGCGTGAGGAACGAATACGTGCCCAGCACGATCACCGCGATCATCAGCATGTTGACGAGCACGGGATTATCTACGGAGATTCTGAAGATGGACATGGGGCCTCCGGAATTGGTGATTGGTGAGTGGTTATTGGTGATTGGTAAAAACCCCCGCCGCCCTTCCCCTGCCGTGCGATAAACCGCACGGTTCGGTGAGTAGGATGGAAGCGGCCCCCGAACCGTGACGTTTATGTCACGGTGGGAAGAGTGGTTCTCTGCGGTCTTTGCGGCTTTGCGGTGGGAATTGATCAACCCGGTAAAATGCGGGTTTCTCCTATTTTCATAATCCAGGCTCGTTCTTGAGAAATCCCCCTCTTTCGCGCTTGCTTCAAAAAACGTCCCGGCGGTTCCCAGTGGGGTTCATCGGATAGTTCAATCGTTCCCCAATGCATGCCAACCATCACGTTGGCTTTGACATCCATTCCTGCGTCTATGGCTTCTTCCGGGTTGGTGTGAACCGTCGCCATCACTTTTTTCGGCGCATACGCTCCGATGGGAACCATAGCGAGATCGAAGGATTTGTATTTGCTTCCGATCTTCCGAAAGATGGATGGGGAGTACCCGGTATCTCCGGCAAAAAAACAGTTGCCGGATGTGGAGCGGATCGCCCACGAACACCACAAGGTTCTATTCCTGTCCCTGAGTCCTCTGCCTGAGAAGTGCGCCGCTGGGAGTGCCACTATATCCATACCGTCCCATGAGGCGCTTTTCCCCCAATCCAGTTCCCGGACGTGCGTATAGCCTTTCTGCGTGAAAAATTTCTTCAATCCGAGCGGCACGAAAACGCGGATCGTTTGTTTTCCGGGCAGCCTTTCAACGGTTTTCTCATCCAAGTGATCGTAATGATTATGGGAAACAATGATAGTATCAATGGGAGGCAGTTTTTCGATGGAGATTCCCGGCGGAACAAATCGCTTCGGCCCTATGATAAACGGACTGGCGTATTCGGTCAAAAAGGGGTCTGTCAGGATCGTTTTGCCGTGGAGCCTCATCAGGAAAGTGGCGTGCCCCAACCACGTCAGGGTATTTCTCCCCCTCAGTTTATTCAGTTGAGCGATTGCGGCCTCTTCGGATAAGGAATGATCGGGAGGCACTTCGGGAAGAGAAAAGGAACCCCGGAAGCGACGCAGCAAAAAACCGAAATCCGGGGTGATATCCGGGGTAGGCGGATTATTCCGAAATCCCTTTTCGGTATGATGGTTCGGTTTAGCTTCCATTAGTAGAGAGCCGGATAAGCCTCCCAAAAGAAATTGCGCACTCCACAAGGAGCCTGTTTTCAAAAATTCCCTTCTGGTCCATAAGTTTGCGATGGTGTTCATGATGTTCTCGCTAATTTTCAGGGGATGTCCCTCTCCTGTCCGGATGCCCTGCGAAAGAGAAATAGGTTGACAGCACGAGAGGTTTTGCTTATACTCCAATCGTAGCTCTTTAGCAGAAAGCCGGACTGAAGTCGGCACTGGGAACACCATGAAGTCCCTGAAGGGACTGGACCCCAGCCTCTTTAGAGGCTTTTTGCTTTTTCCAGTGCTGAGTTTACTCCGGCTCTGGATTCCGCTCAAGAGTATCATTCGATGGGAGAAAGAAATATGTCCTACCTGCAGAAACAACAACGAAGAAGATACGGGACAGGAAAAACGACTCACACAGATTATGCCCTGTACTATCATCTAATCTGGGCTGTGGAAGAAGGGTTGCCCTTGATAACCCAAGAGATTGAGGAAGTATTGAAGAAGTTCCTCGTAAAAAAGTGCAAAGCCTTGGAGATCATCCTGATAGCAGTAGAGATGGCGAAAAATCACGCGCACTTGATCCTCAGTCTGAAGCCCACGCATTACATCCCGGACCTTGTTCAAGCGCTGAAGGGAAGCAGTTCGTATTTCATCAACAACCATACGAATATGGATTTCGCATTGTATTGGGAACGAGGATACAGCATCAGGACGATCAGTGAGATGAATATGGACAATGCCAAGCACTATGTTCTTAATCAGAAAAAATATCATGGAATTGAGGGGAAGACGAGTTCGTCTAAAGCCGGACTGAAGTCGGCACTGGGAACAACACAAACTCCCTGAAGGGACTGAACCGCAAGATATTCTGAGCGGTGACTCACATTTTTTGGGAATAGGCGGGCTGAAAGCCGTCACTGGAAACCCCAGAAACTCCCTGAAGGGACTTTGGTTCTTTAGTCCTTTTAAGGACTTCTTGCCTTTTCCAGTGCCGAGGTTACTCCGGCTTTTCACTCCGGCACCGGCTGATTTCCAACCTCCACCCCCACCTTCGTCCCCTCGCTCAGCTTCGCCTGTCCCGCTACGACCAACCGATCTCCCGCCTTCAGACCGCGCTCCACGACCACCCGCTCGTCCCACCGCCGCCCTAAGATCAGAGACCGCTTCGCCGCTCTGTTGCTCCCCACCACATACACGGGCTTCTCCCCCGACCG
>JAUWMS010000315.1 GCA_030613045.1 Candidatus Latescibacterota bacterium
TGCACGGCGATCCAGCCTCCCACCAACACGGTTTCGATTCCCTCCGGATAGCGGTGTCCATCCTCGAAGGTGGCGTGGTCTATCACCCGTTCGGGATCGAAGATCGTGATGTCGGCGATCTTCCCGCGCGCGATGCGTCCCCGATCCTTCAAGCCCAATTTGTCCGCCGGCATGGAGGTCATCTTCCGCACAGCCTCCACCTGGTCGAACGAGCCTTGATCCCGACTATAGTGTCCCAACACCCTCGGAAACGTCCCGTAGTTTCTCGGATGGGTTACTCCCACTCCGAACTTCCGCAAATGGCCGTCCGTACCGATCATAACCGCGGGATGACGCATCAGCTCCCGCACATCCTCCTCCTGCATCGCAAAATAGATCGCCGAGATCCCATTCTCCGGAAGGAGCGTTATCAGTGCATCCAACGCGGATTTGCCCATAATCTCGGCCGCCTCTGTTAGTCTCTTCCCCTCGAACTCCGGATGCTCCTTACAGATCGCCAACAACACCCGCCCCGCTCCGCCGATGCTCTCCAGCTTCTGCGCTACGTACGCCCGGATTCGGGCCGCCTCCTTGGGAGCTTCCAAACGCTGCTTCAACTTTCCCTCGGAAAACGCCCAACCGGGAGCCAAAGATCCCAGCCCCGAATATCCAGCCGTGTACGGATATTGATCCGCGGTCACGTCCAATCCCGCGCTTCGAGCGTTCTCGATCTCCCCCAACAGTTCCTCCGTGCGTCCCCAAACGTCCGTCCCCCAGAGCTTCAGATGCGAAATCTCCACCGGAATGTCCGTCTCCCGCGCAATCCGGATCGCCTCCCGAACCGCGTTCATTCCTTCGGTCCCCTCATTGCGCAAATGGCTGGCGTAGATTCCACCCCGTCTGGCCACCACGCGAGCGAGCTCCACGACCTCCTCCGTGTCCGCGTACGCGCCGGGAATATACGCCAACCCGGTGGACATTCCAAACGCGCCTTCCTTCATCGCCTGCTCCAACAATCCTGTCATCTGTGCCCGCTCCTCCTCCGTGGAGAAACGCTGGACCGTGCCCATCACCTTTCGGCGCACCGAACCATGTCCCACCAACAACCCATAATTCATCCGAATGTCGAGCGACTCGACCTGCTCAAGGTGTTCCCCCACAGGCAGCGGCGATCCCCCGCCATTGCCTCCGCTCAACGTGGGCCCCCCCTGACGGAGCATATTGTCCGCAAATGGAATCTTCAGAATGCCCCCTTCCGCCTCGTCATGCGCGTGGTTGTGAATGTCAATAAACCCCGGACCCACCATCTTGCCCTCGGCCTCGATGACGGTATCCGCCTGCGCCTGACGAAACGTCCCCACATCCACAATACGCTCCCCTTCCACCATCACGTCTCCGCAAAATGCAGGCTTCCCCGTCCCGTCTGCAATCGTGCCATGCTGGATAAGGATACTCACAGAATAGGCCTCTCTTTCTAATTTCTATACAACTTTCGAACATAGAATTTTTTTTCTAAAACGTGAAACGTGAAACAAAAATCAAGCCTGGCCTGTCACTCGTAAAGGGATGCACAACCTGCTGCAAAAAGTCCTACTTCTCTCCTCTGTGTCCCAATCCCACCTTACGCATCCCGCATCACGTTTCACGCCCCATATCGCTTCAACAACGCAATCGTCTTCTCCACGCCTTCGTACTCGTCTCCCGGTCCCTCGAACTCGACGGATAAGACGCCATCGAAGCCGGCCGCCTCGAAGATGCGCATGCACCGCGCTACGTCTATGGTGGTCTCCTCTCCGTTTTCGTCGAACTCGTACATCTTGGCGTGGGCGATCGGCGCATACGGAACCGTCTCCTCCAGCCCGTCGTACCGCACCTCCGGCGCGAAATTCCCGAAATCCGGGCATGTGCCCAGCCACTCGCTGTCCACGGCCTCGATGATGCGCACGACGTTGTCCGGATCGGCCGAGACGCCCCCATGATTTTCGATCAGCAGCTTGATCCCGGTCCGCTCCGCTTCTTCCACCAACTCCTTATATCCCTCGATCACCCGCTGCATAGTTGCCTCGTCCTCGCCGCCACCGGTATTCACCCGAATCGAAGGCGAGCCGATGTACTTCGCGATTGAGAACCACCCCTTCATAATTTTCAACTCCTCAACACGCTTCGCCGGATCCGGCTGTCCCACGTGTCCCACGTCCACCGGAATGTTGGTCGCCGTCGTACCCGTCTTCTCGAGCACCGCCACCATCTCGTCCAAATAGTCCTGCTCCACAGACGCAAAGTGCGACTGACACAACTCCACGCCGTCCAATCCGAAGCGGTTCTTCACGATGGCCGGAAACTCCAACAAACTTACCTTCTTCGGAATCTCCCGATGCAGACTCCACGAACAGACCGATAATTTCATCTTGTCCCCTTTCACGAAAATGCACCGCAGAGAAGAAAGGCAGGTAAAGGTGGAACTAAAGACCCCTCTCTACCTTTACCTCTACCTGTTTTTATTCTCTGCGCCCTTTTCGGCTTTGCGGTGAACAGAAACTAAGGCGGAGCGGAAGCTAACAAGGTGCTATAAACTTGGGATGGTTACCGGAAATGACCACGGTGACCTCGCCGCGAATTTTCTTCCCCTCGAACTGTTCGAGCAGCTCCTCCAAAAAACCCCGATGCACCTGCTCATACATTTTGGTAAGCTCGATGCAAACTGCGGCCTTGCGGTTTCCGAGGACGGATAATGCCGCGTCAAGAAGCTTTGCCACTCGAAAAGGCGACTCGAAAAATATCAAAGTATGGGGAACATCCTTTTCCATTTCCAAAAAACGTTTTCGAGGTCCCGGCTTTCGAGGCGGAAAACCCTTGAAGGTATAACTGGAAGATGGGAGTCCGGAGGCCACCAGCGCCATCGTGACCGCACCGGCTCCGGGAATCACCTGCACCTCGAAACCGTTTTCAATCGCCTCGTGCACAATGCGGTACCCGGGATCGCTCACCCCGGGATATCCGCCATCCGAACAGAGCGCGATGTCCTCGCCTTCGGACAATAGCTTGAGGATGCCGTGGCCCGCCCGTTCTTCGTTGTGCTCATGATAGGAAAAAATGTGCTTGGGCGAAGGAATGTCGAAGTGGGTTAAAAGCGTCCGCGTCCTTCTGGTATCCTCACAAGCCAGCGCCTGCACTTCTCCGAGGATGCGCACGGCCCGAAAACTCATATCTTCGAGGTTTCCGATGGGTGTGGCTATGACAAATAAGGTGGGCATGAGGGGACTCTCTCAAATTGAAGAATTCATTGCGGCGAGCATCGGAGCCCTCAGAACGAGAAGGGCGCCAAGACAATGTCTCATTGATAATTCGGAAGGTACTTCACGAATGGTAATCCAACTTTCACCGGATCATAAAACGCTTTATCCGCCGTCCAGAACTCACAGCCACGCAGTTCGGCCAGCGCAGCATAAGTCGCATCGTACACGCGACGCTGACTGAACTGGCGGGCGATCTTTCTGGCGCGTTCCTTCACGCGCGGATCGTACACAATGTGTACACCTGCCCGGTCAAGGGCGCGTAAAGCCTTATCCGCATCCGAGATCGAAACGTGTCCGAAGAAGACCTGCTGTTGAATCACACTCCCTGTCTCGTCCTCAAAGAGCGGCGGTGCAATAAGCCTGATTCCGGCCGCAAGGGACTCTCGCAGCAGTTTCCGCGCCTGTCCGCGGTGCGACTCCCCCTTCATCACCCATTTCACCGCCACACTTGCGTCTATGACTCGCTCTAACATAATTGCCCACACCTCTCATCACGCATTCGCCGAATGGTTTCCGCCGAATCGGTCTTCCGTTCAAAAGCAGACGCCGCGCGATCACATGCCCGGAGAATCGCAGCCGCTTCGCGTTCCCGTTTCTCTTTATCCACGATGACGGGCAGAGAGATCGTTTCGGTCAATTGTTCACTCAAGCGACTGAGCAGTTTGAGCTGTTCTTGTATGGGCAGTTGCACCGCAAGTTGCTCTACTTGCCCTAAACTTACATTGTTCAACATCTTTATTCCCCTCCATTTTCCATCTTTCAAACGATGTTAGAAAAGTCAACCGCAAACACACCATTCCGCCCCGTCTCTCATTCCAACAAATACTTCTCAAGAAACAACACCACCGCATTGGTGTAATAATCGCGGTTCCGCTTCTTCCTGAATCCGTGCCCCGCGTCCTTGGCCAGCAGGTACCATACCTCTCCGCCGGTTTCCCGGATCGCGGCAACCATCTGTTCCGATTCCCCCGCCGGCACTCTCGGATCGTGGAGGCCCTGCGCCACAAACAACGGTTTGGTGATCCTATGCGCGTTCGTCGTGGGCGAGATGCGCATCAGAAACGCCCGCATATCGGGATCCCGTTCGTCCCCGTATTCCACTCTTCGCAGGTCCCGCCTGTAATCCTGCGTGTTTTCGAGAAAGGTTACGAAATTCCTGATGCCCACGTTGGAGACGCCGCAACGGAGCCGGTCGTCATAATGCGGCATCGAAGCGAGCGCCATATATCCGCCGT
>JAUWMS010000444.1 GCA_030613045.1 Candidatus Latescibacterota bacterium
ACCGCGCCGCAGGTCACGGCCCTGGAGAAGGAATGGGCGGCTTACACCGGCGCGAAGTATTGCCTGACCACGTGCAGCGGAACAGCGGCGTTGCACATGGCGCTTTCCGCGGCCGGTATCGGGCCGGGCTACGAGGTCATCACTTCCGCGTTCACGTTCCTGGCGTCCGCCTCCTGCGCGCTGCACCAAAATGCCATTCCGGTGTTTGTGGATATTGACCCCGGAACGTATTGCATGGACGCGAATAAGCTCGAGGCCGCGATCAACGAGCGGACCAAGGCCATCATCCCGGTGCACATTCAGGGCCTGCCGGCGGATATGGATCCCATTCTAAAGATTGCCCGGAAGCACGATCTTTTCGTGATCGAGGACGCTTGCCAGGCGCACGGCGCCACGTACAAAGGCAGATCAGTGGGCACGATGGGGCACGTGGGCACGTTCAGCCTGAACAATTTCAAAAACCTGTGCGGCGGAGAGGGCGGTCTGTTTATCACCGACGATGAGGCGATTCTCAACAAAGGCGCGCTTATCCGGTGTTTCGGCGATGAAGTGGACGAGGTGAGCCGTCGCCGCCAATACAATGCCTCCATTCTCGGGTACATGTACCGAAATCAGGAACTGCCGGCCGCGCTCGCTCGCGGGCAACTGATGCACCTTGACGAGAACAACGACACGCGCATAGCCAATGCGAATTATCTGACCAAGGAGCTTGGGAAGATTCCCGGCGTGATTCCTCCGTATTGTCCGCCGGAGTGCAAGCACGTGTATTTTATGTATAATGTGCGCTTTGATCCGAAGGCGGCCGGGGTGGATTGCGCACCGAGGCGGTTCCGGGAGGCCATCGAGAAGGCGCTGTATAAAGAGGGGTTGCTGGTGGGGCAATGGCAGACCATGCCGGTGCCGGCGCAGGATCTGTTCCAGAGCAAGCTCGGGTACGGCGGGTCCGGGTATCCGTGGACTGTCAACGAAGCCAGGGGGATTCACTACGACTACAACGTGGATGCGTACCCGGTGGCCAACGCGTTGTGCGACACGTACACGATCATTCACGGGATCCATGCCCCCAACGGATTGGATTTGATGCAGCAGTTCGTGACGGCCTTCCGCAAGGTTTTCGATGACCTGGACGCGGTGATGGCCCATGCGGATGACGAAATCTATCCCGGGCCCGACGGCGCGTTGTATGGCGCCGCATAGGAATTGGGTGTGCGAGCTAAGTGCCTGAGCGAAGTCGAAGGGAAGAATCTCGGTCTTGTTCCCCGTCCTTCTGCTGTGCGAGCAACGAGATGCTTCGCCTCCGCGGAGTTTGTGCTGAACGAATGTGAAGTGCTTCGGCTCAGAATGACAACTCGTCAGGTGAGGCTTGACGGAGCACCAGGAAACCAGGAAGTTAGGAGAAAGAGCAATGCACCATAGCCCTCTCCTGGTTTCCTGGATTCCTTATAGAAAACGTTTTTGGCCGATGTTCCTCTCGTTCCCACGCTCCTGCGTGGGAACGAAGATCTGACGCTCTGCGTCGCCAATGAAAGCTCCGGGTGTAACCGTGCAGAGTATCATGAAATTTGATTGAAAAAATCAGTAATCAGACCTCCGGGATTTCCAAAATCTCGGAGGTCTATTGCCATTCGAGGAGGCATTATGGAAAGCAGAGGACTGTTCGGAAAGAAATTTTTGGATATCGAGGAGCGCACGCAGCAAATCGGCGCGCCGGATGAGGATCACGTGATCGTGAAGGTGCACGCCTGCGGCGTGTGCGGCACGGATATCAATTTCGTGCGCGACTGGGCGGATGCGGCCATGCCGCTCGGGCATGAGATCGCGGCCGAGGTCATCGAGGTGGGGAAGAATGTCACGAATGTAAAGCCGGGCGACCGGGTCATCGTGGAAGATTGCTCGATGTGCGGCGTATGTGAAAATTGCAAGAGCGGGCATCCGGAGTTCTGCCGGAATATGTACGACATCGAGGGCCAGCCGGGCATGGGCGAAGTTATGTCGGTTCGCTTCAACTGTCTGAATAAGTTCGAGGGGCTGGATTACACGGCGGCCTGCCTCACCGAGCCGCTCGCGGTGTCCCTGACCTCGGTCTTAAATGCGGAGATTCCGCTGGGTGGGAGCGTGGTGGTTCTGGGTCCCGGACCGCTGGGTTTGATGGCCGCAAGGCTGGCCAGGCTGCGGGGCGCCGGGTTTGTGGCGATCACGGGGCTTCCTGCGGACAACGAGCGGGAGCGGGCGCGCTTTGCCGTTGCGCGTAAGTTCGGCTGTGACACGACCATCGAGATTGGCAAGCAGAGCGTGGAGGAGGAGATTTTGAAGCGATTCCCGAATGGGGTGGATCGGGTCATCGTGAGTTCTCCGCCTCAGAGCATGGTGGATGCGTTTAAGATCATCCGGTTTGGCGGGATCATCACCTTCTTTGGCCTGCACTTTGGCGGAAAGAACGTGATTGATCTGGACGTGAACGACATGATCTTCCGCAAGATCACGTTGCGGCCCACCTTCGCGGAACCGGCGATTAACTTCCCGGTCTCCATCCGGCTGCTCAAGGATGGACTGGTGGATGCGGAAGCGATGGTCACGCATACCTTCGGGTTCGATGACGCGAAGGAGATCATGGGCGCTGTCATTGACGGGAGCCAGCCGATTATCAAGGCGGTTATGCTTCCGAATGGGTGAGTGCTTTCATAATCGTTCAGATGATGAACCATTTTACCGCGGAGCACGCAGAGATCGCAGCGGGCGCCGAGGAGAGACTTCCGAAGTTTTGCAAACTTCGGAAGTCTGGATTGTTATTATGAGGAGTGGTATATTCTGAAGGTCGCGGAGGGAGGTTGCTATGCCGAGTGAAGCCATTGAGGCCATTGATGTGCACGCTCATTTTGGCCGATTTGCCGGATCCGAGTTTGAAATCGTGAATCAACTGATGTCGGGAGGCCCCGATGTGGTCGTCCAGCGGGCGCGCTTGGCCCGTACGCGGCTCACGATGGTGTCCCCATTGGAGGCGCTCTTGCCGAGGTTGAAAGGCGATCCGGTGTCGGCCAATGTGCATGCGGCGCAGGTTATTGCCCAAACAGACGGGTTGCGGCAGTGGGTGGTGGTGGATCCACTAAAGCCGAAAACGTTCGAGCAGGCGGAGGAGATGCTCAAGTTACCGAAGTGCGTGGGCATAAAGATCCATCCTGAAGAGCAGGGGTACCCCAGCGCCGAGCATGGGAGGAGCCTCTTTGAGTTTGCCGCCAAACATCGCGCCATTGTCGAATCGCACAGCGGAGAAGAAAATAGTTTGCCGGCGGATTTTGTGGTTTGGGCCAAT
>JAUWMS010000466.1 GCA_030613045.1 Candidatus Latescibacterota bacterium
CGCATCGCCTCCAAAACCCGTTTGTCCCTGATCCCCCGGGATTCTATCTGAGTGGCGACCATGCGCCTGCGCATCTTTTCGAAATTCATGATGATCAAGAATGCTGGTAACCTACGGGTAAGTAAGTGGACAGAATTAAACACCAATTTTAACGCAGAGGACGCAGAGGACGCAGAGAAAATCCACAGGCAAGGTTTTGAAGTGCTTTGCGCTCTCCGCGTCTCTGCGTTGAAAATACGAAAATAGTTTTGTCCGGGAACTCAGTCGGGAGTGGAAACGGCGCTGCTTCACCGTGATCCCATAATCACCAGATCGTCCCGATGAACCACCTCGTCGTGGTATTGGTATCCTAAAATGCTTTCGATCTCCGAAGTTTTTCGTCCCCGAATTTTCGCCACGTCGTTCGCGGGATAGTTCACTAGGCCCCGGCCGAGTTCGACGTTGGATTCGTCCACGATCCCGACCATGTCTCCCCGTCGAAAATCGCCCTCGATCGAGACGATTCCTGAGGGCAGCAAGCTTTTCCCTTTTTTCACGAGCGCGGCCCTTGCTCCGGCATCCACGAAGAGTTGCCCCCGCTTTTTCAGATTGAACGCGATCCATCGTTTGCGGCCGGTCATTTTTTCTACTTGGGGCAGAAACAGCGTACCGATCTCCTGACCTTCGAGGATGTTGATCATGCTGTCGCACTTTCCGTTGGCGATGATCATCATTTTTCCGCCGCCGGTGACGATCTTCGCGGCCTCGATCTTCGTGCGCATACCGCCGATGCCCACTTCGCTGCCGGGGCTTCCGGCCAATGCCTCGATCTCCGGCCCGATCCGCTCCACGCAGCCGATCAGAACGGGCGACTCCTTCGCGCTTCGTTTCTCACCGCAAAGACGCAAAGGCCGCAAAGCCTCCCCACCCTCTGCCGGTGGGTTCTCCGCGCGCTCTGCGTCTCTGCGGTGCGTTTTTCTTTTCCGGGGATCGCACGAATACAGGCCGTCTATGTCCGTGAGGATGATCAGCAGTTCCGCGTCCACCAAATGCGTTACGTGCGCGGACAGGGTGTCGTTGTCGCCGATCTTGATCTCGTCGGTGGCCACGCTGTCGTTCTCGTTGACGATGGGGATCGCACCGTAGTTGAAAAGTTCCTCAAAGGTGTCCCGGAGATTCAGATAGCGCGCCCGGTTGTTCAGGACGTCCTCCGCGTTGAGGAGCACCTGAGCGATGGGGATGCGATGCCGCTTGAACGCCAGCTCGTACCGGTGCATCAGTTGGTTTTGTCCCACGGCGGCAGCTGCCTGGAGTTGCGGGATGGATTTGGGGCGCGTGCTGAGTTTCAGCCGTCCCATGCCCGCACCAATCGCTCCGGAGGAGATTAAGGTCGTTCGGATCCCCCGTGCTTTTAGTTGGGCGATTTCGTCCGTTAGATGTTGAACGACAGCCTCATCCGGGGCATGATCTTCCGCGGTCAGCACACGGGTGCCCACCTTGACCACGATATTTCGGATGGGACTGAGCAGGGCTTTTCGGTCGGGTGTGATCACGAGTCGGAATCCTCTTGCCTCGGGGAATGAAAAGTGCACCGCAGAGGCGCAAAGTTCGCGGAGAAAAGGAAAGGGTTTTGAAGTGCTCTGCGTTCTCCGCGTCTCCGCGGTGAGAATAGCGGTGAGAATAATGGTAAAATCCAATCACTCGTCAAACCACTCGTCTTCGGGATCAAATGCCGGCACCGGAATGTTGACGATGCGCATTTTTCCCACGGCGCGATGGCGGCAGCCGGGTTTGATGAAGATCGAGGTCAGCGGTTTCACCGGGATCCGGTCTCCATCCAACTCCATCGTTCCCTCGCCTTCGAGGATGAGATAGATTTCCGTCATTCTCTTGTGATAGTGCACCCGGTTGTCCTCTGAGATGTCCACCATGTGCAGCGTCGCCACAGGGTTGTCAGGGCTTACAAAGGCACGTCGCGAAAGACCGCATGAACATTTCACCGCATCCATCGTGTCCAATTGCGCCATCATGTAGTTACGCATCATTCCCCCTGTTGTTGTACGGCCCCTGTGTGCTTGCCGAACCGGTCTTCCAACTTTAGATACCCCTCGAGCTCCTTCATCAACGTCTCAAACTGATCGGGCAGGAGCGACTGCGGTCCGTCGGAATAGGCTTCTTCCGGGTTGGGATGCACCTCGATCATGAGGCCGTCGGCTCCGGCGGCCACCGCAGCTTTGGACATCGGCGATACCAGACTCCGTACGCCCGTGGCGTGACTGGGATCCACGATGACCGGCAGGTGGCTCAGTTCTTTGAGCAGCGGAACGGCGGATAGGTCCAGCGTATTCCGGGTATATTCCTCGAACGTTCGGATGCCCCGTTCGCACAGGATCACCTGAGGGTTTCCTTCGGACATAATGTATTCCGCGGACATCAGCAACTCCTTGATCGTGGCCATCATCCCTCGCTTCAGAAGCACGGGTTTGTCGAGATGCCCGAGCTGCCGCAGCAGGGCAAAATTCTGCATATTCCGGGCGCCCACCTGCACGACGTCCGCGTATTTGGCCACGAGAAGGATATTCTGAACGGTCGTCACTTCGGTCACGATAGGGAGTCCTGTTTTTTCGCGTGCCTCCGCCAGGATTTTGAGTCCTTCTTCCTCCAGACCCTGAAAACTATACGGGGAAGTCCGGGGCTTGAACGCGCCGCCTCTGAGCATATCTGCTCCGGCGCGTTTTACGGCCTGCGCAGTCTCTAAGGTTTGCTCCCGGCTTTCCACCGCGCAGGGGCCTGCAATCACCACGAATGAATCGCCTCCGATTTTGACACCGTTCACCTCGATGACCGTACGCTCGGTTTTCAACTCCCGTCCGACCAGCTTGAAGGGCTTCAGGATCGGCACTACCCTTTCCACGCCGGGCACGGACTCCAGTACCTGAAGCCGGGCTTTGCCCCGCTCGTCGCCGATGGCTCCGATCACGGTGCGTTCCACGCCATAGATCGGATGCACCTTGTAGCCCATCTCGCGGATTCGGTCGAATACGTGTTCGATTTGTTCCTTGGGCGCTCCTTGCTTCATTACAATGATCATAGCGATCTATCCTCTTATGGGAAACGGATTTCAGAGATTTCACCGATTATGGGGCGCGGA
>JAUWMS010000318.1 GCA_030613045.1 Candidatus Latescibacterota bacterium
GGGATCGGAGTGCGCTCAACGAGATCCTCAATAAGCTGAAAAGCGGCAAGGTCAAAGCGTTTGTGACGGAGAAAGCGGAGGAGTTGAAGTCCTACGGATTGGCCGAGCCGGACATCGAGGTTACCTTGTGGATTGGAAAGGACAAGGCCAAGAAGCAGTTGAAAATCGGCGATGCGAAATCTTCCGACCGCTATTACGCCCAGGACGAAGCGCGCGATCCCATTTTTACGGTGGATTCCACGTTCGTCGCGGCACTGAGGAAGAACCTGTTTGCGCTGAGGGACAAGAAGATTGTCCGGTTCCTTCGAAGTCGGGTCAATAAAATCGAGCTGGTGTACGCGGACAGTTCCATCGTGTGCCAAAAGGATACGAGCGATAATTGGCGCGTGACCGCGCCGGGGGGGCAGACGGCCAAGAAGTGGAAGGTCAGCGGGATCCTGTCGGACCTCGAGACGCTCAAGGCCGAGGAGTTCGTGGCGGAGCAGGCGCGTGATCTTTCCCGATACGGCTTGGACAAGCCCCAAATCGTTGCCAAGCTGTGGGATGACCGGGAGATTCAGACGCAGGTTTTATTGGGCAAGGCGAAGGGGGATCTCGTGTATGCGAAGGTCAGCGGAAAAGAAGCCGTCTATCTCGTGAAGGATCGGATCGTGGAGAAGCTTTCTCCCAAGGTGGCGGATCTGGTGGAGGAAGAGAAGAAGGAAGAGGAATAGTAGGGGTTCAAATTTTTTAACCCCTACGCATCTCGTTCCCACGCTCTGCGTGGGAACGAGGAATGATTATCTATGAAAACCATAAAGAAGACGATCTGGCTGATTCCCTTCGTTCTTATAGCCTGCCTGAATCTGATGAACGGAGTTTTTGCCCAGGATCTCCCCATTTCCATAGAAGTTCAGGTAGATAGTGCACAGGTGACGGTCGGCGATCCTGTGCACTACGCACTTTGGGTGCGGCGTCGCGGCGATATCCGAATCCAGGAGCCGGAGATGCAGGAGCATTTCGGGGAACTGGAACTGAGGGATTGGCGGCAACTGCCGGATCGGACGCTCGAAGACGGTTCGGTGGAGAGCGGATTCCAGTACGATCTGGTAGCCTGGAAGCCCGGAGAGTACGAGATCGAGCCGGCCTCCATCCGATTTGTGACCGCGAACGGGGATACGGGATCGGTCTGGTCGGATGGAGTCCTCGTCACGGTGGAAAGCGTTCGGATCGGGGATGCGACTCCCCAGGGAGCGGAGGACATCCTCGACATCAAAGGCCCGCTGGCGATTCAAGGCCGCGTTCCCTGGATGTTGATCCTGATCGTCCTCTTGATCCTCGCGGCTGTGGGGATCGGGGTATGGCTCTATTTGAGGCGCAAACGAAGTCCGGTGGCGCAAGAAGCCATCAAGGCCCCGCCGAAACCTTTCGATGCGCTGGCGGAACTGGATCGCATTGCGGCGATGGGACTTCTGAGACAGGGACGCTATAAGAAATACTACATTCTGATCTCGGAGGCATTGCGGCGCGCCATCGAGCAGGGCTATGGCATAGAGGCGTTGGAACGCACCACGTACGAATTATGCGCCGATATACGAAACGGCGGCATCGCGGAAAGCATTGTGCGGGTGATCGAGGATTTTCTGTCCGAGTGTGATCTGGTCAAATTTGCGAAATATATTCCAGAACTTGAGACGATGGAAAATGCGGTGGAGCGGGCGAGGGAGATTGTTCGGGGACCCGTGAAACGTGATGCGTGAAACGTGAAACATAGTGCGTGAAACATGGTGCGTGAAACGTGATGCGTGATGCGTGAAACAACATGAAACATGAAACATGAAGCGTGAAACGCAATATGCACCACGTAAAAAAGGTGTTTTCTGCTTTCTCCGCGTGCTCCGCGGTACAATTTGGGAGAAGTCAAATGATTCGATTCGAGGATCCGGGATGGCTTCTTTTGCTTTTGGGTGTTGTTGGGATGGTGGTGTATTCCCTTCGGCGGAAAAAGCAAGGGAGCGTGTGCTATTCGGACGTGGAGATGGTGAAGCAAATCGGGCCGTCCAAAGGACTTGCCCTGCGCCACAGCGTTCTCGGTCTGAGAGCACTCGTCCTGAGTTTGCTGATCATCGGACTGGCCCGGCCTCAGTCCGGGCAGCGGATGCAGGAGATCACCACGGAGGGCGTGGACATCGTGTTGTCGCTCGACGTATCGCCCAGTATGAAGGCCTTGGATTTTCAGCCCAAAAATCGGTTGGAGGCGGCTAAGGACGTGGTGGCTGAGTTCATTCGGGAGCGGCAGAGCGACCGGGTGGGCATGGTGGTCTTCGCGGCGGAGAGTTATACCCAGTGTCCGCTGACGCTGGATTATGGGATGCTGCTGAATTTTCTGAAGGACATCGAGGCCGGTATGTTGGGCGACGGCACGGCTATCGGCACGGCCATCGGCACTTGCGTCAATCGCCTGCGGGAAAGCAAAGCCAAAAGCAAAGTGGTGATTCTGCTGACGGACGGGATGAGCAATATGGGCGAAATTGACCTCATTACCGCGGCAAGGACCGCGGCTGCGATGCAGGTGAAGATCTATACCATCGGCGTGGGCAAGGAGGGACGCGCGCCCTTCAAGGTCAAGGATGCATTCGGGGAGCGCACGGTCATGGCGGAGACCCACATTGACGAGGAGAGCCTCAAGGAGATCGCCCGCATCACCGGCGGACGGTACTATCGGGCTACGGACAAGCGGAAATTGTCGGAGATCTATCACGAGATCGGCGAGTTGGAGAAGACCGAAATCGAGACCAAAGAATATCTGCAAACCACCGAATTGGCCGGCTACGTTTTGCTGGTTGCGTTAGGGTTGTTGATGATCGAGTTGATTTTAGCAAATACGAGATTTCGGAGCATTCCTTGACACCCCACTTCTCTTCCCCACCTGCCGTGCGATAAACCGCACGGTTCGGTGAGTGAGGCTGGAGCCTGGTCCCGAACCGTGACGTTTATGTCACGGTGGGAAGGGAAAGGGAGGGGACTTTCGCAAATGCAAACAAGGAACATAAGCCCTCCGAAAATTGCTTCACCCACCACCAATCACCAATCACCAATCATTAGTCACCAATCCCTGAGGTTATCCCCATGAGATTCGCCACTCCCACCGCCTTCCATCTGCTCTATCTGATTCCCATCCTGATTGTCTTTTACGTGATCGCATTCCGGCGCAAGAAGCGGGCGATGGCGGTCTTCGGGGAGTTGGAGCTGATGCGTGGGCTGACGGAATCCGTGAGTTCAAAGAAGCAGGTCTGGAAGGTCGTCCTGAATGGGCTTGGCGTGCTATTTTTGATCCTCGCGCTCGCACGGCCTCAGTTTGGCATGAAGTTGGAGCAGATCAGGCGGAGCGGTTTGGACATTATGGTGGTCTTAGATACCTCGCTGAGTATGCTGGCGGAGGACGTGAAGCCGAACCGGTTGCAGCGGGCTAAATACGAAATGGGACGGTTGATCGAGCGCCTGAGCGGGGATCGGATCGGCGTGGTGGCGTTCGCCGGGGACAGCTTCGTGCAGTGTCCGCTGACGATGGATTACGGGGCCGCGAAGATGCTTTTGGATGTGCTGAACACGGGCACGATTCCGGTACCGGGATCGGCCATCGGCGGGGCCATCGGGAAGGCGGCCAAGGCGTTCAATATCAAGGATCGGAAATACAAAGCCATCGTTCTCCTGACGGACGGAGAAAATCTGGAGGGCGATCCCGTCGAGGCGGCCCAGGCGGCGGCGAAGGAAGGCGTTCGGATTTACGCGGTGGGACTCGGGACCCATTCCGGGGAGGTCATCCGGCTCAAAGATGAAAAGGGGCGCTTCACGGGCTATAAGAAGGATCGTCATGGGAGTATTGTCAAGACCCGATTGGACGAAAAGACGTTGGAGGAGATGGCAAGCGTAACCAGAGGGAAATACTATCGGGCAGCAGGGAGCCGTTCGGTGGCGGATCAGATCTACGAGGACCTTTCCAAATTGGAGAAGCGGGAGTTGGAGTCCAAGGAATACGCGCAGTATCAGGAGCGGTTTCAGTACTTCCTCTTTGTGGCGATCCTGCTGTTTGGGTTGGAGGCGCTGCTTTCGGATCGAAAGAGAGACAAGATAAAAGATGAAAGTAAAAAGATAAAGGGGGAAGGGAGAGGACTTTTATCTTTTATCTTTACTCTTTTATCTTTTATTTTGTTCTTAGGGCTTGGCGATCCAATAGCCACGAAGAACGAGAAGGGCAATGAGTTTTTCCACCACGAGCAGTACGACGACGCGCTCTCGTATTATCGGGATGCGCAGTTGGATGCGCCCGATTTGCCCGCGCTGCATTTTAACGTGGGGGATGCGCTGTATAAGCAGGAGAAATTCGACGAGGCGCTCCAGGCGTATGAGCAGGCGTTGGATGCGGAGGATGGGGATTTTAAGGGCAAGGTGTATTACAATATGGGCAATACCTTCTTCAAGCAGAACCAGTTGAGCGAATCCGTAGAGGCGT
>JAUWMS010000135.1 GCA_030613045.1 Candidatus Latescibacterota bacterium
CCACTCACCAATCACCACTCACCAACTTACCTGGGCGAGCATTTCCACCTTCGATGCAGCCACAGCCATTGTTCGGGATAGCGGCGGATATAATGCTCCAGGCGCTGAGTATAAAGCTGCGTCACCGCACGGACGCCTTCCGATCCGGGAGGAAACGTATCCGGATCCGGAAAACGTTCGAAAATCACCCGATGCCGGCCTCCCGGTTGGCGCACGGAAAATCCCAGCACTATCGGGACGTCTCTTTTCAGAGCAATCGTCGCCGCCCCCTGGGGAGTCGAGGTGGGACGTCCGAAGAAATCCACGAAAATTCCCCGTCGGCCCGCGTTCTGATCCGAGATGATCGCAACGATTTCCCCTCGCGACAAAGCCCGGAGGACCTCTTTTACAGAGATTCCCACGCGGATCGGCTCCACCTGCACACATCGCCGGAATCGGTCCATCAGATCCCCCACGGCCGTGTTCCGCTGATTGGCCACCAGCCCGCGCACTGGATACCCCTTATGCGCAATAGCCGCGGCCATCATCTCCCAATTTCCGAAGTGGCCGGAGACGAGCACAACCCCGTTTCCACGCTGCGCCGCTTCCTCTAAAACCTCCGGGTGCTCCAGCGTGACCAATCGCTCGATCCGGCGCCCACTGAGCACCGGGAACCGGCAGAACTCGACGAGCATCTGACCGAAATGCCGATACACGCCCCGCAGGATTCGTCGAAGCTCCGCTTCGTCCTTCTCCGTCCCCAAGGCCCGCCGAAGATTTTCCAGCGCCACCTTTCGCCGGTACCGCACCACGCGGCCCATGAAAAAACCCAATGCCCGACCCAACGTCAGCGTGGCCTCCAACGGAAGCGCGCATACGAGTCGGGAAAAGGCGACCAATAGTAGATATTCCAAACGAGATTTCATACGGAGCAAAGTCCGTTCATAATAAATCGACCGCGAAAAACACAGCGGTCGAAGCTCGGAGAATCGCGATCAGAAAAACCCTTCCGTCTGACTTCTGACTTCTGGCTTCTCATCTTATATCCCCCGATCGTCGTAGTCGTCCGGAGCCGGCGCTTCGTCCAACACCATGGCAAACAGGAGGTACGCCCAGATTCCCAACCCTCCGGCGGGGATGGAAAAGAGAAAACACAGCCTCGGAATCCATGGATCCACCGCCCATTTATACGCCATCCCGGAACACACCCCAAGCAGAATCCCCTGATCCTTGATCTGCACCAAGGGACGCACAATTTCCCCGTCCTCCATCACCTTCTTCGCCTCCACGCCGCTCTTGCCACATCCCACGAAACTCACCAACAACAGTGACGAGATGAGCATTAGACACACCGTCTTTCGGAACATAGCGCTGTCCTCCTTATCTCATTCACAATTCACAATTGTCCGTTACCTCTTGCTCATTGCTCATTGCTCATTGCCGTTCACCGCACTCAGCATTGCCACCGCCTCCTCGACCACCACCCGATCCGCTCCCGGCGCCACCTTTGCCCAATCAGGCTCGTATCCCCCTTCCTCGTAAGCCTGGGCCGTGGGCACATAGCTCACCCCGTAATCGTTGGCGTACCCGATCACGAACGTGCGCCCGAACGGACTCCGCTCCTTGATCTCCAGACCGATCTCCGCAAAAATTTCCCCCGGAAGCATCACCAACGCCGTGTCTCCAACGGCGAGCACCTGCATCTCCGTAGCCATCCTCTGCTGGCTCAGATCCTCCTCGGATTGATGGGCAGCAAGCCCCTCGATCACCGAGACCCGATAGTGCGCGTGCATCAACTCCCATCGAAGCCGGCCCATGTGCTCCGGAAGTTCCCCGTCCCCGTATTGGCTCAGCAATACCTTTTTCTCCTCCACCACTTGCTTCGCCTCGTCCAACGGAGGAAACGCCTTTATGGGCAAGTGGATCAACCGCCGCTCCATCCGCAAAGCCTCCTCCGCAGAAGGCTCGATCTCCTGAAGCACATTGAGCGCCTCACCGGCCAGGACATTTCCCGACCGTTCCGCGGCCTCAAAGCTCCCCTTCCACTTGGGATTGATGTTCCCACAGCACCCGTTCGCAAACAGCACCGTGGCGTCTCCCAATATCCGCTCCAACGTGCGCATCGCATAGCCCGGATAGTCCGCGGAGATCAAAAGATTATCCGCGCCCAAAACCACGGCGTGGCACGCATAGTTGACCAGCACCGCCAACGGTCGCCCATCCGCTCGATCCACGCGCACGACCCCCACCTGAGGATCACGCACCCTCGACGGATCCGGCGCAATCGTCCCCACTTTCCCCGCCTCGTTCAGACGCCGCCGGTTCACGCCCACGTCCGCTTCGCCCGCACCGAAGCCGATCTTTGCCTCCTCCAACCGATCCGCCGCCATCAGCACCGCTCCGGCGATGGTCCGGGGAAGCAGTTTCGCCCACTCCCCTTCGATGTCCTCCTCCTCTTTCCGCTCCCAGAAAATCGGTGAGGTCCACATCGGCCCGGAATGCGTATGCGATCCGCACACCATAACGTGCGCCCCCTCGATCCCCGTCCGCTCCTCTACGATCCTCCGAATCTCCTCCACGAACGTCCGATCCGGGCCCACAAAATCGCACGTGACCACCGCCACTTTCGTGCGTCCATCATCCAACACCAACGCCTTCGCAACCAGCTCGTCGTGAATCCCCCGACACCCCTCCTTCCGCGCTCCAAATCCTGCCTGAGCGATCCCAACCGGCGGTGTGATATTCACCTTCGCCACACCTGCTTTCCATGCCATAATGCCTCCGCGCCATAATGCCTCCGCATCAAATTGCCTAAATTTCAAAAAATTCAAAAAATTCAAAAAGTGTCTATGCTTCTCACATTCGCTCGTACACCGCCAGAAGCGACTGAAGTCGCCACTACGAACTTTCAGAGCTTAGCGAAACCACACAAACTTCGTTGGAGGAGCATCAGACAATTTTGGCAATCTTTGAAATTTTTGAAATTTAGGCAATTTACACCATCACACCCTCAACGCCTCCCTCTCCTCCCACACCTTCCCGATGCCCTCCACCAGATCGTTGGTATCCGCCTCGGTTCCGAGAAGCACGGTCTGCGTGAACCACAACGACTCGGCGCACACCTGCTCCACGTTCGGACACACGACCTTCGTGTAATCCATCTCCTTCCCGTAATACGGGCACGAAAGCGGACAGAACTTGGGGCCTTCCCCCTTGCGCTGGAAGAGCGGATTTTTATACAAGGGATGCGGGTAGCCCGACGACACCGGGATGCCTTCGGCATGCACGGCCTCGATGAACCGCTCCCGCGTGACCCCGTCCCAGGCTTGCGGTGCAAATCGGAAAGTGTATAAATGATACGACCGCCGGTTCGACGGGGAATCCTTCTGAAGCACCTCGATGCCGCCGACCTTCGCCAATCCTTCGTTCAGATGCTGTGCATTCCGCTGACGGATGGTCACCTGCTCATCGAGACGCTCCAACTGGCACAGCAACAGCGCAGCCTGAAACTCCGTGATCCGGTAGTTCCCGCCCAACAAATAATGCTCGTACCAGGGCGTATCTTTCCCCCGACCGCAATTGGTGTACGAGCGGCATCGATCCGCCAAGACTTCGTCGTTCGTCAGGATGATCCCGCCCTCCGCGGAGGTGATGTTTTTGCTGGCCTGGAAGCTGAAGCATCCCATATCGCCAATCGCGCCGACCTTCCGTCCTTTCCACTCGCTTCCCCACGCGTGGCACGCATCCTCGATCACCACCAGATCGTGCTCCTCCGCAATCGCCCCGATCTCGTCCATATCCGCCGGGAATCCCCCGAAGTGCACCGGAATGATCCCGCGCGTCTTCTCCGTGATCGCCTCCCGGATCCGCCCGGGGTCTATGCACAGCGTATCCCGGTCAATGTCCGCAAAGACCGGGACCGCGTTGGCCATCAGCACCGCACTCGCCGTTGCGAGGAAACTGTATGGGGGCACGATCACCTCGTCTCCGGCTCCGATGCCGGCGGCGGTCAGCGCGACCTGAAGCGCGACGGTCCCATTCACCACGGTGATCCCGAACCGGGCATCCTGATATGCCGCAAAGCGCTCCTCGAACGCTCGCACCTTCTCCCCATACCACCATTTTCCGCTCTCCAATACTTCATTCAAGGCCTCCCGCTCGCACGCATCGTGCACCGGCCAGCCCGGAAACGACTCGGTCCGAACCGGGGATCCGCCGTGGAGTGCTAATTTCGACATGCTTTTCTCCTTTCTGCGTTATACTGAACGCACTTGAATTTACTGAGATAGTGGAAGGTAGTGATTTTCAAAGTCTCGGAGACTTTGAAAATCTAAAAACCCCGTTTCAGGCCGTCGAAGCCTACTTTCCTGGACTTTATCTGCGTTGGATATATAACGTTACGCCCAACTGTAGCTTACACCCCAATCAACTCTGACTTAGCGTTGATTCTTCCCCCACCTCCTGCCCCTGGGCCGCCACCGCCGAGTATAAGCTAACCGATCCGGCGATCCACGAGCCGATGAAGCCGCTGATCGCCACAGGAAGGATGTAGTTGACGTTAAACGTCTCCGCCGCAAAAAACATCATCGCCAGGGGGGCATGCGCCGCCGAGGCAAAAAACGCCAGACATCCCACAATGGCAAAAAGCAGGGCATCGCCCCCGAAGACGTGCCCTACGATGCCTCCGAGAGCGGCGCCCACAAAAAAGGTAGGCATCACCAATCCCCCGCTCGCCCCGGAGCCGATGGTGAAAGCCGTAGCCGCCACCTTCCCGATCAAGAGAACCCCCAGGACATACACACCAAGCATTCGGACATCCGAAAACAACCGGATTACGTCGTGGATCCCCATCCCCAGGATCGAAATCTCCCCCCCACCATCCTGCTCACTCCGAGGCCCACCATCCCGGTCAACAGCCCTCCGAGAGCCGTCTTCAAATAGAGGGGACCCCGGAAAAAAGCAAATCGCATCTCAGTGGACTGAAGCACCATAATATAGAGCGAAGCACAGATCCCCACGAAAAAGCCGAACATGATAAAATAGAGAATATCGCCGGCCTGAAAACTGTAATTCAAAAGCGCT
Source organism: Candidatus Latescibacterota bacterium (assembly GCA_030613045.1). GTDB lineage: Bacteria > Latescibacterota > 4484-107 > 4484-107 > 4484-107 > 4484-107. The sequence goes on from JAUWMS010000135.1 coordinate 5,062, forward strand.
CTTGGTATCGTAAAAAGAATCCGCGTTCTGAAAATCCCCGTATAGGTCAGATAGGAAAACAAACTGGAGAACATACAAGTGATCAGCGGGCGATATTCCATATTCCTCAAATACAAAATCTCACACCCGAAGACCACTCCGGCCATCGGCGCCTTGAAGATGGATCCGAACGCCGCCGAAATCCCGCTGATCACCACGTACCGAAGGGGGATGGTCTTGAACTTAAACAGCCGTCCCAAATTGCTCGCCAACGCCCCGGAGATTTGAATCGCCGGTCCCTCCCTTCCTGCCGATCCCCAGAACCCAATCGTGCACACCGAAGCCACCAACTTCACCGGGAACACCAAAAAATGCACGATCGCGTGCTCTTTATGGATAGACTCAATAATCGCATTCGTACTATCCCCAAATCGCCTCGGTAAAAAACCGATCACCAAACCCGAAAGGAACAGCCCCAACCCAGGGATCAAAATCATCCCCAATGGATGTTCCAGATACGGCTTCCAGAACGCGAGTGTCCACAGAAGCGTCTGTTGAAAAACCACCATCGCCAGTCCGACCGAACACCCGACGGCAATCCCCATCGCAATCCACTCCAGCGCCTCGTACGACTCCCGCTTCAGATCCCGTGCCAGCACCTTCGGATGGTGCAGGTGTCTCAAGAAAGCTTGCGTGGCAGGATCTTGTAAGTCCCTCTTATCCACGTCGTTCTGGTCATCCATGCGAATATTCCCTCAAAAAGGGTGAGTGGTGATTGGTGATTAGGGAACCACTCACTACTCACTACTCACTACTCACCAAGGGATTTTCACGGAATATCATACACCCTCAGCAAATTCGTCGTTCCCGTCCGCTCCAGCGGAATCCCGGCGGTGATGATCACCCGATCCCCCTTCCTGACCAATCCGGCCCGGAGTGCCGCCTCCACGGCCTGGGCGACCATTTCATCCGTATCGCTCACCTGTTTTAGAGGCATCGGAACCACGCCCCACGACAGGCACAACCGGTTGCGCGTGGCTTGATTCGGACTGACCGCAATAATCGGAGACCGGGGACGATAGCGCGCCACCATCCGGGCCGTGCTGCCCGACATCGTGCACGTAATGATCCCCGCCGCGTTCAGATCCGCCGCGGCCGCGCACGTGGCGTGACTAATCGCATCCGATACACTAACCGTCCGATCCGCGCGCCGTTGAAACGCCCCTCCATGCGTCAGGGCCGCCTCCGTCTTCTCTGCGATCCGGCCCATCATCCGCACGCTCTCCGCGGGAAAATTTCCGATGGCCGTCTCCTGGCTCAGCATCACCGCATCCGTGCCGTCGAAGATCGCATTGGCCACGTCGGACACCTCGGCCCGCGTGGGATAGGGATGTTCCCGCATGGATTCCAGCATCTGCGTGGCCGTGATCACCGGCTTTCCCATCCGGTTGCACCGCGCTATGATCCGCTTCTGAGCCAACGGCACCTCCTCCAACGCGGCCTCTACGCCCAGATCTCCGCGGGCCACCATCGCCCCGTCCGCAATTTCCACGATCTCCTCCAGACATCCCAACGCCTCCTGCTTCTCGATTTTCGCGATCACCGACGTATCCGCGCCGTGTGCGCGTAGCAGGTCTATTACGCGCGATATATCCTCCGGACAGCGCACGAACGACAGCGCCACCCAGTCCACGCCCTGCTCGATCCCAAACAACAGATCCTCCCGATCCTTGGGCGTC
>JAUWMS010000373.1 GCA_030613045.1 Candidatus Latescibacterota bacterium
ATAAGCCGAGGGTGGATCACGAGTTGCTGGCGCAATATGCGGAGGGCCTGATCGCGTGTTCGGCCTGTGTGGCCGGAGAGATTCCCCGCATCATCGTGGAGCGCGGATATGAGCAGGCCGCGAAGATGGTAGAAGAATACGTAGAAATTTTCGGGGAAGGCAATTTCTATTTGGAGCTTCAGCACCATCCCGATATCAAAGAGCAGGAAAAGGTCAATCGGGAACTCGTGCGCATTTCGGAAAAACTCGGCGTGCCGTTGGTGGTCTCCAACGACGTGCACTATCGCACGCGGGAGGACGCCTCGGCGCAGGATGCCCTGATCTGCATTCAGACCCAGAAGGAGCTGGATGAGCAGGATCGCCTCAGTATGATAAATGGGGACTACAGTATGATCCCGCCGGAGCAGATGATGGAACAATTCGCCGAATTCCCGGAGGCGCTGGAGAATACGGCCCGGATCGCGGAGCGTTGCAACGTGGAGTTGGAGCTTGGGGAGACGATCTTCCCCCACTTCGACACGCCGGACGGAAAGACGCCCCGCTCGGTTCTCCGGGAACTGTGTGAGGAGGGCATCGAACAACGCTACGGGATCGTTCGGTCTTCGGAGGGCTGGACGATGCGGCCCGAAAAGGAGAGGGGGAGAGAGGGGGAGAGCGGGGATCAGGGGAAATCAGGGGGGATCAGTGACATCAGTGATCTTCCGAAGCCCGTGCAGGAGATCGGGGAACGGCTGGACTACGAACTAAGCGTGATCGAGCGGATGGGTTTTGAGACGTATTTTTTGATCGTCTGGGACTTTGTGAAATACGCCAAGGATCACCGGATCGTGGTGGGGCCCGGACGCGGTTCGGCAGCCGGCTCGTTGGTCTCGTACGTGTTGGAAATCACGGACATTGATCCGATGCAGTACGATCTCCTGTTCGAGCGGTTCCTGAATCCGGACCGGTTGGACGAGCCGGACATTGACACGGACTTCGACGACGAGCACCGGGATCAAATGATCGAGTATGTCACTCAAAAGTACGGACGGGAGAACGTGGCGCAGGTCATCACCTTCGGGACTTTGGCGGCCAAGGCGGCGGTCAAAGACGTGGGACGCGTGATGGGCATCCCTTACGACCGGGTAGATCAGGTGGCACAGTTGATTCCGTCCCGGCCCGGGGTGAAGTTGGAGGAGGTGCTGAAGGAGGTGCCCGAGTTCGCGCGTCTCGTTGAGGAGGACGAAACCGCCCGTCGGATCGTGGAACTGGCGATGAAATTGGAGGGCGTGGTGCGCCATGCATCCGTGCACGCGTGCGCGGTGGTGATGGCCAAAGAGCCGCTCACGCGCTATACGCCGCTCCAGAATGCTCCGAGAGGGGATAAGGTGATTATCTCGCAATACGGAGCGAAATCGCTCAAGGCCCTGGGCCTGCTCAAAATGGATTTTCTGGGGCTAAGAAACCTGACGGTGCTCCGGAATTGCCTTGAACTCATTCAGGAAACGCACGGCGCGCAGCCGGACATCTATCCCCCCCCGTTGGACGATAAGGAGACATACGAGTTGTTCTCGCGCGGGGACACCACAGCCGTGTTTCAGTTCGAGTCCTCCGGGATGAAAAAGTATCTGATGGAGCTGAAGCCCTCGACCCTGGAGGACATCATCGCGATGGTGGCGCTGTATCGTCCGGGGCCGATGCAGTTTATTGACGAATTTATCGCCCGACGGCACGGCCGAAGGGAGGTGAAGTACGATCATCCTCTGATGGAGTCCGCGCTGAAAAACACGTACGGGATCGCGGTCTATCAGGAGCAGGTGATGCAAATGTCGCAGAGCCTGGCCGGATTTACCGGCGGCGAAGCGGATACGCTACGCTCCGCCATGGCCAAGAAAAAAGTGACTTTGATGCACGAGATGGGGGAGAAATTCCTGAAGGGTGCCCAAGAGCACGGCGTGCCCCCTCGGACCGCGGAAAAAATCTGGTCCGACTGGCAGGCGTTCGGGGGCTATGCGTTCAACAAAAGCCACGCGGCCAGCTATGCGTTCGTGGCGTATCAGACCGCGTATCTCAAGGCGCATTATCCCAAAGAATTTATGGCCGCCAATCTGACAAGCGTGATGGACAACAACGACCGGGTGGCGGTGCTCACCGAGGAATGCCGGCGGATGGGAATCAAGGTGCTTCCGCCTGATGTCAACGAAAGCCAGGTGGTCTTCGCGGTGGTGGAGGACGGCATCCGGTTCGGTCTCGGCGCGGTAAAAAACGTGGGCGCGGGCGCGATCCAGTCCATCATCGAGGCCCGGGAAGAGGATCCCTTTACGTCGCTGTTCGACTTTTGCGAGCGGGTGGATCTTAAGGCCCTGAACAAACGCATGGTCGAGAGCCTCATTCTCGCCGGGGCGATGGATTCGCTGGAGGGACATCGGGCTCAGCTTTTGCAGGCCGTGGATGCGTGCATCGGGCGGGGCCAGTCCATTCAGTCCGATCGGGAGCGCGGCCAGACCTCCCTGTTCGATCTGCTGTCCCCTCAGAGCGAAGCCGAAACCAAAGCCCCGTTCCCCCGAAGCAAACTCCCGGAGGTAGAACCATGGTCCCGGAGCAAGATGCTGGCGCAGGAGAAGGAAATGCTTGGTTTCTACGTATCCGGCCATCCCCTGGAGCAATACGAGGAGGAGTTGAAAGCCTTCGCAACGCCCTCCTCGAAACTCGAAAAAACCGGCGGGGACCTCTTTCTCGGCGGGATCGTTACCTCGATCAAGACCATCCTGGACAGGAAGGGGAAGCAGATGGCCTTCGTGTCGTTGGAGGATTTTCAGGGGACTACGGAGATGGTCGTGTTCTCCGAGGAGTATGAGAAATATCAAACCATGGTGCACGTGGATGCTACCGTGCTCGTGCGCGGAAAGCTTTCCGGTAGCGGCAACGGAGGCAGCGCGCGCTTTCAGGCGGAGGAAGTTGTACCGTTGAGTGAGGCAAGAAAACGCTATGCCCGCGCGGTCAATATCGCACTCTCCTCTGTGGAGATTAGAAAGAAGGATCCGGAGAAATTGAAAAAGATCGCAAAAGACCACGAAGGCCCGTGCCGCCTGCTCATCCACGTCCAGACCGCGGAGCACGGCTCGCTCGTGATCCGCGCAAAAGACCTGACCGTCGCCCCCTCCGGGGAAATGCTGGCCGAACTGAGGGCGGTGCTTGGAAAGGAAGCGGTGTGGCTGACGTAAGGAGCGCGGGTTTCCCTAGGGATAGGGAACAACAGGGATCCCCCTGTCGCTGTTTTTTTCATGTCTTGATGAAACATTTTGTCGAGGTTGACCGGAGGTAGTGTGGGGAGTTTTGGTTGTTCCTCTCGAAGTTGCCGGATTGAAGGTTGCCGTTTTTCAATCCGAAATCCGAAATCATAGCCCCACTCACCACTCACCAATCACCAGTCACGAAGTGAAAGTAACGGAATGCCCAAAGAAGACGACACAGGAATTATTTCCCGGATAAACGGCCCCGTGGTGTTCGCGAAAGGCATGCGTGCCGCCAAGATGAGGGATCAGGTGGAAGTGGGGCCGGATCGGCTGATCGGAGAGATCATCGCGCTGGATGGGGGCGAAGCTACCATCCAGGTCTATGAGGATACGGTGGGACTGATGCCGGGGATGCAGGTGGTTTCCGTGCATGCGCCGCTTTCGGTGGAATTGGGTCCGGGCTTGTTGGGCAGCGTGTACGATGGCATCCAACGGCCCCTCGATGCGCTCCAAACCGAAGCCGGAGATTTCATCCGGAAGGGGATACAGGTCCCCGCCCTGGACCGGGACAAAAAATGGCCCTTCGTCCCCTCGGCGCACGAAGGAGAGCGACTGACCGAACGGGCCATCCTCGGTGC
>JAUWMS010000483.1 GCA_030613045.1 Candidatus Latescibacterota bacterium
ATTCTCCTTGTCGGCGATACCCAAGGACCATCAAGTCAAGTGTTCCAGAAAATGCAGAAAAGCCGAAATCTCCGCCTTAAACCGAGGAAAGGTTCGATCCAATTGGCTGATCAAATGATGCAGCCGGTCTTCACGCAACTCGAACCCATAGATGTTTCGGAACACATGTCGGAAGGCCAAATACTCATCCAGATCCCCAGCCAACTCATCCGAAATCACCCGCGGCCTTACCTCTCTCAGATCTAACGTCATCCGATATAGCAGATTGCGATGCCATGCTTCCCCCGGATCAACCTCGCCATTTATGCCCTCCGCGATGTTCCTGAAGATGCGCTCACATCCATTGTAGAAATCGTGCAATATGGATCCTTGAGCGCGACGCATAGGGAGCGAACCTTCCTCTGCTATCCTGTCCAACTCGTGCTTTAAGCCCTCCAGATGCGCCAACTCCTCTTGAATTTCAGCGATGAGACTTTTCAGTTCAGTTTCCGCCTTCATCATAGAGCACCACTCCCTTCGCTTCAAATCGGGCGCGAACGGAAGGCTGCATCGCGTCCAATGGCTTCAAATCCACGTCAAAGGCGCTGATTCGCAATAGCTTGCCCACGGCCTTAAAAAAAAGATCGGCTTGCAAACCATCCACTACCAAATCAATGTCCGAACCCCGATGAAATCGCTCGCCTTCGGATAGGGAACCCACGAGCAATACGCGACGGACGTGGAATTCTTCAGCCAATACCCTCGTCAGACGTTCCGCTTCTTCCCGAGCCAAACGCTTGTGTTCTATGAGGTTTTCTCTGTGCGCTTCGCGGCGAAGTCTCCATGCTTTTACGTAGGATTCGTACTGGTCCATCACCGCACCGTCCTTTCCCGCACCGTCGCATTATCCCTTCGAAAATTGAAAGTTCATGAATAAAATGTTATCTTTGCGATCCGGCTCATCGCGCTCCTCGGTCTTCTTCCACACGTAGTTCAATTGACACTTGAACACATCCTTAAAATGATAGGTGACGCCAAACGTCCAGTGATTTTCCTTGATCCGATCCCCGGATTCGTTGATCTCGTAAGTGTAATTATCGAAGCGAACGCCCGCCTCCAGGAGGTCCTCGATAATCGAACCCAGCACCTTCATTTCGTATCCCGAATACACGTAATCTTGCTTGCCGTCCTCATAGAATACATCGTCGTCTATGACGCCTCCGGCAACCATCCCGCTCGCACTGATCCGATACGGGAGCGCAAGGGCCATATCCGCGGACATACTTTTTCGGCGCAGATCAATCACCGCACCCTTCTCGCCCTGGACCCTCATGTTATCGTGGTTGTTGACCGAGTAATGACCGCCCACCGTCACCCACTGGAGAGGCCGAACATCGAGCCGCGCTGCGTAAAATAGCTCCCCGAATCCGTTGGCATCCGCAAACTGTTCGTTCTCCTTGCCTCCGATATACCAATTGGCGCCGAGTCCGTTTCCCACCATAGCGAAATATCGGAGGGTATCCCCCCACAGATTCCCTTTCAGGGCGATCCCCAGATCTCTCAGATTGGATTTCGTTCTTGTGACGATGACGGACTTGAAACCCGGAGGATACCGGGCCAGCGACCAGTCGGTGATGTTTCGGGAAATCGTGGTGCGTGAGATGAAGTCCAATTCAGTGGAAGCGGTCTGCACCTCGTAGGTGGAGGGAATCTTCATCTGGCCGAGAAACAGGTTCAAACAATCTCCGAATCGAACGAGGGCATAGCAATCCAGGAGGGCAATATTCTGCTCGAGTTTTAGTCCCACCCTGGCTGCAATCCGGTCGCTCCAAAGATTGGATCGGATGGAGAATCTTGCCCGACGAATACTGAATCCCGACGCGCTCTGTTGGGCTTCGTCCTTCGTCACAAGCTGACGGCTCCCATTCTCCAGCTCCTCGTGGAGCGTGCCCCACATCTGCACATAACCGGAGACGTGAAGGCTGTCGCCGGCCGTCCGACTCAGGACGTCGTGCGGGATCGCGCACAGGAATGCTATGAACGAAAACAGGAAAACACAGTTTTTCATCGGATTCGGCAAGCCGCCCCCGCCTTCGTAAACATTCATTGGATTCCGGCTCCATAAAGCACCAACTGGCCCGCATCAATATAGGCCCAGCCTCCATTCATATAGTCAAATCCTTCAACCCCCTCCGGCATGGGATTGACCCGGATGGCGATAACGCCGCGAACCATCGTCCCGGCGTTGTGATCTTTGCTGTCCTCGTAATCATAGCCATCGTCGCAGGGGGTAGGGGAATACGTAGAACCACGATCCGGCATCCCCGGAGCGCTCTGGGGAACGATGATGCGCAACGGGCCTTCGCCGCCTATGCTTCCGGAGACCGGATCCAGATAGGAGGTCTCTACCGGCGCTCCGTCCCGTTCGTAGGCCAACATCAGCCATGGCTCATCGGGAATTCCCGAGCCGAAGCCGAGTCCTTCGGGGATCGCAGCCGGATAGTTCACGAATCCGCACTCCTCGCCCAACGTTTCCGCATCTAATCCCGAATAAAACAAGCCATTCGGATATTTCCCGGTGAGGACGTCCACGTCGAAATCCTTCATAAATCCGTCCGGAGCGATCACCGTAATGCCCGTGATGTCGGATAGATTCACCCCGATGGCTTCCAATAAATCCACAATCTTCACGCCCTTGTACGTGGCGTAAAAATCGTGACGCTGTTTATGCGAATTTACCAAAAGAAACTCGGAATGTGCGGGAAGCGCTTTGAGCGCATTTAGATCGAGAATTCTCAGAGGGGCGGTCTGCTGCCCCGGTTTGCTGTCCGCATCTCCGGGATACTTGCCGTCTCCGATCTCCTCCGCGTTGGAAAAGCCGTCCTCATCGCTGTCTGCCTCCCCTATCGAGCGAAGCGCGTCTTTGTTCCGGCCCGCCTTCTTATAGTCCAGCCCGTAGGGATTCAAAGTCTGCTCATACGTCGCGGGCTGTCCCGTGGCCTCCTCATCCGGGAACG
>JAUWMS010000359.1 GCA_030613045.1 Candidatus Latescibacterota bacterium
AGGAAAGGTTCCATAAGCCATGAAGAATGAGCCATGCGCCATCCCCCAGCGATCCGTCCCAACTCAGGCTATGCCTTACCCATAAATTCCTAACCTCTTGTATAAGATGATCTTTCCAAAGAGCAGGTCGCAAGGGTAGTCATTAGCCATTCACAATTCACAATTTCCTCTTGTTTTTCCATTCCCACATGGGAATGAGCAAAGAAATCCTAATTGTTAGAGGAGTCTCACTTTCTCACTTTCTTTCCTCCTCCTTTTTTTCACACCATAACGTCACGGAGAGGTCACCATGAAAAGACCGATGACGCAAGACCTGGGGAATGGTTTTTTTGATCACGGAGTAGCCACTCCGATCAGCAATCATCGTGGCACTGTCGCCACTGTTGACGGGGACGGCCGCAACGTCGTGTTAGTCTGGCTGTTCGACCATCGCGGCGGCTATGCCCTTCTGATGATCAACGCCGAGACCGGAGAGCGTGACGAATTCCCCATGCCCTTTCCGCCCGGCGGCGACTGCCCCTTTGCTTCCATTCTCTCGATCGGCAACAAATTCTACACCCATTTCAACAGCCGCTTCGTGGAGTTCGACCCCGAGAAGCGGGTATTCACCTTCGTTCACGAGACCGCACCTCGGATGGCCATGAGCATGACCGAGGACGACAATGGTCTCATCTGGTCGGTCACGTATCCGGACAGCGGCGTGGTATCGTTCAACCCCAAGAGCCGCGCGTTCAGGGACTACGGGCACGTGTACAAGCAGAACTGGATGCAATACCAGCGCTCCGTCGCCGCCGACGCCGCCGGATGGATCTACTTTGGGGTGGGCAACACGGCCAGTCAGATCATCGCCTTTGACCCCGGGAGCGGCCAGGCCCGGCCGATGCTCCGGGAGGCCGAACGCGTCCAGGGGAGCGCGCAGGTGTACCGTGACGTGAACGGGAAGGTCTATGGTCTCCCTGTCAGCGGGACGGACGAGGGCTGGTACGAATTTTACGGGGGCGAGGGGAAGAAGATCGGAAGGATCGAGCGGAAACGGGAGAAGCCCGTAATCGCCGGGAGTCAGGCCTTGTTCCACCAGGATTTCCCCGACGGCAAGCGACTCAGGAGGTGCGACCTCGTGGACCGCGTCCTCGTTGTGGAGGAACCGAAGACAGAGGAGGTCACGGAACGGCACTTCGACTATACGAGCGAAGGCGCCCACGTGATGGGCCTCGCGGTCGCCCCGGATGGCACGATCTGCGGGGGCACGGCATTTCCCATGCGCTTCTTCAGCTACGACCCGAAAACGGATCAGTGGACGAACCGCGTAAGCTACGGCCAGTGGAACACCGTGGCCCGACAGGGCGACCGCTTCTTCGTCGGCGGGTACACGGGCGGCTTCTTGCTGGAGTGGGATCCGTCGCGGCCGTGGGTCCCGACCGAAAAGGGCAGGCCGGATTCCAACGCGCTCTTTCTCACGGAGTGTAAACCCGCTATCAACCGTCCCCACGATCTTCTGGCACACCCCGACGGGAAGACCGTGGTCCTAACGGGCACGCCCGATTACGGGTACACGGGGGGCGGTCTGCTGTTCTGGAACCGGGAGACCGGAGACCGGACACTGATCGAGCACACCTCTATCCTCGCGGAGCACGCCACGATGAGCCTCGTGGCGCTACCGGATGGCAAGCTGCTGGGCGGCACCACCATCCGCCCCGGCACGGGCGGCGAACAGAAAGCCACGGAAGCGGAGCTTTACATCATGGATATTGCGACGAAAGGGCTCGACTGGCACCAGGTCGTGTTCCCCGGCGTGCAGGAATATACGGACCTGTGCCTCGGGCCGGACGGCCTGGCCTATGGCATGGCGGACCGGAAACGTTTCTTTGTCTTCGACCCCGCGCACAGGAAAGTCGTCCACGAGGAGAATACGGAGATCCAGTTTGGATTGACCAACTTCCAGCAAGGTCCCCGCGTGTTTGTGCTCAGCCCTGACAAGACCATATACGTGCTGTTCGGGAAAGGCATCGCCCGTGTGGATCCGGCCACGTTCAGCATCACGATGTTGGCGGAGTCGCCCGTGCCCATCGGCCCCGGCGGAGACATTCGTGACGGGCGCATCTATTTCGCCAGCGCATCGCACCTGTGCAGTTATAGGATTCCCGATCCACGTGAAAGGGAGACGATAAGCCGGTAACACGGTGAGACCTCCCACGTTCCAACTTTCACAGGGAATTTCTCTGTACTGCTAAGCTGCAAAATCTTGTTTTTTTGGCAAGGTTTTTGTTGAGTGAGGATGGGTTGGATTGTTCGGATTTCCAGAGTTGCTTACTTGGTTTGATCCGTGAAAATCCGTGGGTTTCGCGTCCCATTGCTTTTGGGCTTTGATTGCAGCTTTGCGGCGCTGTGTATCTTAGGGTAACAAGCGGGCTTCCTTAGGGATGGGTAAAAAAATGTCGCCCGAAAGCACAAAAAAAGTCTTGACATACCCCGATAAAAAGGGTACCTTTGAGCCTGCTTGAAGAAGTTGGAGGCAGCAGTTTTTGCATGGGAAGTGTTGAGAACATGGACCACAAAAGCGTTGTACTCAGCTTTTGTGGTTTTTTTTGGCGCATTCTCGGACAAGAACACCCGCCCCTACATATCCGAAAAGGAAGCGAGGTGAGTACTTTGGCAACAGGCACGGTGAAGTGGTTCAGCGACAGCAAGGGGTTCGGATTCATCGAGCAAGAAGAGGGCGAGGACGTATTCGTCCATTTCTCGGCCATCGAAGGCGAAGGATTCAAGTCGTTGAACGAAGGCCAGGCAGTCGAGTTCGACATTCTGGATGGCCCCAAGGGGCTCCAGGCAGCCAACGTGGTAAAGGTGTAGGCTGGCTCGGCTTTGCAACAGAAAAGCTTCATCCGGGGAAACAAACCTGGATGGAGCTTTTTTTTATGGCATTTTTTCGGTGTGCGTCTGTTTGTGAAAAACAACTGAACGCAACTTCCATTTTTTGAGGATAGGCAATATTTGATTTTTTTTATAAAACGCACCAAATGGTCGTATCAAAATACGCCCCTCGTACCTCTACCTTACGTACATCATTCCCCGATTCTTGCTGTCCACGTAGTACGATAAAGGAAATCTCCCCATGAACCGTTGCATCCCATACACACGATTGCTCTCCTTCAAAGAGGGCTTGCTTCCGGAGAAGGAGAAACACGCCGTTCAAACGCACCTCGACGGATGCGAAGCATGTCGCCGGGAACTCGATCAAATCGCGGAGGTGGTCGAGGTGATCGGGCAAAATCCCATCGAAGAACTCGTCCAAACCCCCACGCGACTCTTGAAGTCCGCCCTCTCCATGATCCCCGTTCCTGAGAAGCAGAAAAGTCCAGCTCCCAAAGCCTTCGTCTCGATGGAGGGCCTGCGGAAAATCGTGGCCCGGTGGATCACGCCGCCCCCTCCTCAGTTTGCTCTGGCACGGAGCCTGAGCAGTGCAAAGCCAACCAGGCAGCATCTCTACGAGGCGGAAGGCCTGGAGATCGCGCTGGGAATCAAACGCCAGAAGAACGGACAATGGGCCATCCTCGGCCAACTCTTTCCCGAAACCCCATCCGGGGAGGCGAGGCTCTCCTTCCGGGATGCAATCGGGAGCAGGAAGGCTCCGATGGATGCGTCGCAATTCGGCTTCTACGATGTAGAGGAAGGGAAGTATGTGGTGCAAATTCGGTGCGGGAACCAAGTGATCGAGATCGGGGATGTGGTGGTATCGTAGAACTTGCCTAAATTTCAAAGCGTTCAAAAAATTTCAAAAATTCTGGCAATGCAAAGTCTTTACCACGGATAACCACAGAATAACGCAGAATAAGATTTCCGTGTATTTCCGTGAAATTCCGTGGTAAGTGATTATCTTGGGGTAATCTGACCATGATTTCTCTCGAACACATTATAGACCAGCTCAAACAGGGCGCGGATTGGAACACGCTGAGTCAGGCGTCCTGGCAGCCGTCGGACGCGGGCGCGCTGGTGGAAGCGATCCGAAAACAGCTTCACGTGGATCCG
>JAUWMS010000017.1 GCA_030613045.1 Candidatus Latescibacterota bacterium
TCGCCACCCAGGCGCATCCCGAATTCAAGTCCCGATTGGAAAAACCTGCGCCGCTGTTCTATGGATTCATCGAGGCGGCTATGAAAAAATAAGAACCTTTACCATCGGATTTCACTGAAGATACGCGGAAGTGGTCTGTACTACCAACCTGCGGAATCCTGTTTTTTTGGCAAGGTTCTTGTATAACGAGCATGGTAAGGTTATAGAAATGCTTACGTTATTTGATCCATGAAAACCCATGTTAAGCACCACAAATCTGAGAGTGGTTATGTTCTACAAGTACCTTCCACCAGCTAGACTGGACGTTCTAGTCAAACGCCAGATCAGGTTTACCCAGGCCCGGTCTCTGAACGATCCACTGGAGAGTCGCCCAGTCCTTCTCTCTTTCGCAGACCTTCCTGGTTGGCCTGAGCAAGTGTCCAAGTTCTTTCGCGAGATATCCGAAGATGTCTGGCAACAGCTCGCAATACACTTTCCGGCTGGCAAGACCCGAGAGGCCGTGATTCGCGAAGTCGACGAAAATCCTCAGGGGGTCCAGGCTTGGCTTGAGTCCCTTGAGCAGGAGAAGCTCCAAGTAGCACAGCAGTCGCCAGAATGGGAGTACTCGAAGTATGGTATCCTGTCGCTCACTCGTTGTCCTACGGATCTCCTCATGTGGACGTTCTATGCCGACAACCATCGCGGGTGCTTGCTCGGCCTTGACGAGGGCCATGCGTTCTTCACTCCGGACGCCGACCCCGCCAAGGTCGTGGGGGCACCCCATCACGTACGATACCAAGAGCGCCCGCAAAGACACGGAAGCGAGCTCGCAGGGACTGACGTCTTTCTCACGAAGAGCCGTCGCTGGTCTCACGAGGATGAATGGCGTCTGATTCGACGACTCGAAGAAGCTGACGTGACCTTCGTTGCGGATGGCGACATGGTATGTCTGTTCAGGCTACCGGCGGGCTGCATCTCGCGCATAGTAATCGGGAGTGACATGGCTCCAGTTCATGAACGTCTGATCATGACGGTACTTGCAACACAGGCAGAACTGAAGCACGTACGGCTGTTTCGAGCATCATTGCACAGTACCGAATACAAGGTTGAGATAGCAGAGGAAGTGTTGCCTAACTAGCCACTGGACCTGACACTCGCTTGTCGGCGCAACCACTTGCTTTTGGGTTCCGTTTGCAGCCTTGTTGCGCGGGGTTGTTCCGTATCCATGGTAGAAAGTCTGATGGGAAGAGGAGCGTCATGAAACCCGTTCAAATCAGCAACTTATGCATCGGAAGCGGCGGACCTCTCGCCCTGATCGCCGGTCCCTGTGTGATCGAGTCGGAAGCGCTCGTGATGGAGACGGCCCAGGCCATCAAGGCGGTGGCCGAACGCGTGAACATCCCCTTCATTTTCAAGGCCTCCTACGCCAAAAAAAACCGGCTCAGCATCACCTCTTTTTCCGGCCCGGGGATCGAAGAGGGATTACGCATTTTGGAGCGCGTGCGGAACGAGGTGGATGTGCCGGTGCTCACCGACGTGCACAGTCCCTCCGAGGCGATTGAGGCCGCTTCCGTAGTGGATGTCCTCCAGATCCCGGCCTTTCTCTGCCGCCAGACCGATCTGGCCCTTGCGGCGGGGCGCACCGGAAAACCCGTCAATGTCAAGAAAGGACCCTTCGTATCCCCGGAGGATATGGGACCCATCGCCCGCAAGATCGAATCGCCCGGAAATGCGCAGATTCTCCTCACCGAGCGGGGCACGACCTTCGGGTATCACGACCTCGTGGTGGATATGCGCTCCATTGTGGTCATGCGCCAACTCGGGTACCCGGTGGTCTTCGACGCCACGCACAGCGTGCAGCGTCCCGGAGGCGGGGGATCGAGTTCCGGCGGGAACCCGGAGTTTATCTTCCCCCTGGCCCGGGCGGCCGTGGCCGTCGGCGTGGATGCGGTCTTTATCGAGACGCACCCGTGTCCTTCCGAAGCCCTCTGTGATGCGGCGAGTATGCTGCCGTTGGGAAGGTTAGAGGAATTGCTCAGGGAGTTGAGGCGGTTGGGAAAACAAGATAGAGGTAAAAAGTAAAAAGATAAAAGTAAACCCCCACATTTGCTTGCTTCTTTTATCTTTTGTCTTTTTTGGCTTGCCTATGGATCGGAGAAAGTCAGATGTTAAGCGTAAAGACTGTAGGCAGACGGTCCGGGAAAATAGACCCCTCCCCGGAGGCATCCAATGCATGGTTACATACCATTGGACAACTCCGGGGCAACAAGGGCATCTGTCCGCGGGGAGTATATAAATTCAAGACCTTTGAGGAAGCGAACCAATGGATGTACAGAATGATAGCGAGAAGTTCTCGAGAAATCCTACCTTAGATGACTTGGTGATGCTTTGCAAGCACCTCAACGATGCCGGGGTCAGATATGTTATTATCGGAGGTTTTGCGGTGATCCATCACGGGTATGTAAGGGGAACAGGGGATATAGATCTCCTGATTGACAGCAGCAGAGAAAATGTGGAAAGCATCAAAGAAGCCTTGTTGTACCTGCCCGATCAGGCCATCCGTGAGGTTCGTCCCCACGACATTGCGAAATATACGGTTGTCCGGATCGCCGATGAGATCGTCATTGACTTGTTGGAAAGGGCTTGTGATGTCACTTATGAAAGGGCGCAGAGCCACATTGAATACGAGGTAATTGACGGCGTCCAGATTCCTTATCTTGAAGCGCCTTGGTTGATCCAGACAAAACTCGGTATTCGGCCGCAGGATATACAAGACAGAACCTTTCTCGAATACTTGGTTGCGCTTTCCAGGAAATAGCCATGCCCGACACCATCGAAAAAGCCAGAGAAGTCATCCGCATCGAGGCGAAGGCCGTAGCCGCTTTAGAGGATCGCATCGGAGAGCGATTCCGGGAAGCGGTGGATGTGATCTTCCGCGCCAAGGGCCGCGTGATCGTTACTGGGATGGGAAAATCCGGCATCATCGGCAAGAAGATCGCGGCCACCCTGACCAGCACGGGCACGCCGGCTTTCTATCTCCATCCCGCCGAAGGGATGCACGGCGACCTCGGCATAGTCCGGCGGGACGACGTGGTGATCGCCATCTCTAAAAGCGGAGAGACCGACGAGCTATACGCGCTGCTCCCTCTGTTCAAACGGTTGGGCGTGCCGATCATCGCGATGACGGGCAGGCCCGCTTCTCCTTTAGCGAAGGGGAGCAACGTGGTGCTGGACATCGGCGTGGAGCGGGAGGCGTGTCCCTACGATTTGGCTCCCACAGCGAGCACCACCGTCACCCTGGTTCTCGGAGATGCGCTGGCCATCGCGCTCCTCCACAAGCGCGACTTCAGCGAGGAGGATTTTGCGTTTCTCCATCCCGGAGGTTCTCTGGGCCGCAAACTCCTCTATATGGTGGAGGACGTGATGTATAAGGGCGATGCCGTGCCCATCGTGTCCATATCCACCCCCATGCGGGACGTAATTTTGGAGATGACCTCCAAGGCCCTTGGCATCACCTGCGTGGTGGACGCCTCCGGTGCGCTCACCGGCGTCCTCACCGACGGCGATCTGAGAAGGTTGCTTGAACGCGTCCAGGGCGATGTGCTCTCCCTCAATGCCGGGAAAGCGCTCCTCCGAAGCTCCAGATCGGGCAAAACGCGCGGCTATCCCCGCACCATCGGGCCGAAAGAACTTGCGGCCAAAGCCGTTCAGGTTATGGAGGAATACGTGATCACCGAATTGGTGGTCACCGATTCCTCCAAAAAACCCATCGGCATTGTCAAATGGATTGACCTCTCGAAGCTCGGAGTCGTCTGAACCGACGAAAAAGAAATTTTTACCGCAGAGGCCGCAAAGATCGCAGAGAAAGGCAGAAAACACGGAGTTTCTCTGCGTGCTCTGCGCTCTCCGCGGTGAGAATGTTTTTCTATCCGAGGAGAATTTTATGGCAACAACCGCGCGAAATACGCCGCTCCGGGATTCCCACGCCCGGAGGGGAGCGAAGTTCACGGAGTTCGGCGGGTGGAATATGCCCGTTCAATACAAAGGGATCATCCACGAGCATCAGCATACGCGTTCGGCGGTCTCCGTTTTCGACATCTGTCACATGGGCGAATTTCTCCTGAAGGGCGCGCAGGCCCGGCGTGACCTGGCCCGATTGATCTCTAATTCGGTCGAGCGGATCCGGGTCGGTCAATGCCGCTACGGGCTGCTGCTGAACGAATCCGGAGGCATCCTGGACGATCTGATCACGTATCGTCTGGAGGAGGAAACCTATATGCTCGTGGTGAATGCCTCTACAACGGAGGCGGATGCCGGGTGGATACGGGATCACCTGTCCCCGGGCACGATCTTTCGCGAACTTTCGGACGAGACCGCCAAGATAGACGTGCAGGGGCCGAGGGCGCTGGAGGCGCTTTCCGACGCGACGGATATTCCTCTGAAACGCTTGGTCTACTTTCACTTCCAGCGAGGAAAACTCTGGGAATTCGAGGCCCTCATCAGCCGCACCGGATACACCGGGGAGCTTGGCTACGAGCTTTACGTGAAACCGGACGCGGCGGAGACGATCTGGGAGCGTCTGTTGGAGCATCCGCTTGTGGAGCCTGCGGGTCTTGGCGCACGGGATACGCTACGATTGGAGATGGGCTATCCGCTCTACGGACAGGAGATGGACGAACACCGGACGCCCTTCGAGGCGGGATTGGATGCTTATGTAAAACCGGAGAAGGATTTCATTGGCCGGGACGCGCTTCTCCGACAGCGATCCGAAGGGATTTCCAAAACACTGGTCGGATTGCTCCTCGAAGGACGCCAAGCCGCCCGACATGGTTTCCCCATCCTGCGAGACGGCGTCCAAGTCGGCGAGGTCACCAGCGGGTCGTTTGCCCCCAGCCTCGGACGGGCGGTAAGCTTGGGATACGTGCCCTGGAATGATCGCGCGCCGGGCACACGCTTCGAGATTCGGTCCGGACGCCGCACCCTTCCGGCGGAAGTGGTCCCGCTGCCCTTCTACAAAGAAGGAACGGTGCGAACAAAAACGGCAATGAGCAATGAGCAATGAACAATTCACAATTAGAAATCAGGAGAACGGTTATGGTACCCCAAAATTTGCTGTACACAGAAGAACACGAATGGGTTCGCTTAGAGGGCGACTCGGCTACCATCGGAATCAGCGATTACGCGCAGGAGGCTCTGGGAGACATCACCTTTGTGGAACTCCCGGAGGTCGGGAAGCAGGTGGCCCAATTTGAGGATCTGGCCGTCATCGAGTCCGTGAAGGCCGCCAGCGACATTTACGCGCCCTTGGGCGGTCAGGTACTCGAAGTGAATTCCGCGCTGGAGGAGGCTCCTGAGACGATCAATCGGGATTGCTACGGCGAGGGATGGATCTGCAAGCTGACCGGGATCGTGGAGGCGGAGATGGAAAAGCTACTGTCTTCCGAGGCTTACGAAAAGTTGATCGCGTCTGAGTGAAAGGTGAAATAATGAACTACACACCCAACACCCCTTCCGAGCAGGCGCAGATGCTCGACACACTGGGCCTGCGCTCGATGGAGGAGTTGTTTTCCGATATTCCAAAGGAGCAACGTGCGGCCTCCTTCGATCTCCCGGAAGGGCGTTCGGAATTGGAGGTTCGGCGCTATTTGAAGCGGCTGGCCGAGAAGAATGCGGTGCACCTGACCCAGTTTGTGGGCGCTGGCTTCTACGACCATTTCATCCCGTCGGCGGTGGACGCCCTGGCGTCACGGAGTGAGTTCTATACCGCGTACACGCCCTATCAACCGGAGATCTCGCAGGGGACGTTGCAGGCCCTGTACGAGTATCAATCGTGCATCAGCCGACTGACCGGGATGGAGGTCTCGAACGCCTCGCTCTACGACGGGGGAACCGCGCTCTACGAAGCCACGATGATGGCGATGCGGATCACCGGGAGGCGGAGGATCGTGGTGGATGGTGGCGTAAATCCCATCTACCGAAAGATGCTGGTTTGTTATACGCAGAATCTTTCCATCGAGTTGGTGGAGATCCCCCCCTCTCGTGGCCACAGCGACCGGGAACAGATCGTGCGGCACGCCGACGATCACACGGCTGCGGTGATTCTCCAGAACCCGAATTTTTTCGGCACGGTGGATGATTTTGGCGACGTGATCGAGCAGATTCACAAGGTCGGCGCGCTTGCGGTGGTGTCGGTCTATCCCCTCTCGCTCGGCTTGCTGAAAACACCGGGCGCGATGGGCGCGGACATTGTCACGGGCGAGGGACAGAGCCTCGGCATCCCGCTTTCCTTCGGCGGGCCTTATCTGGGCTTTATGGCCACTCAAAAAAAATACGAGCGCAAAATGCCGGGCCGCATCGGGGGGCGCACGCAGGATACCGAGGGACGCCGGGGATTCGTGCTCACGCTTCAGGCGCGCGAGCAGCACATCCGAAGAGACAAAGCCACCTCGAACATCTGCACCAACCAGACCCTGTGCGCGTTAAGGGCGCTGATCTATCTCTCCCTGCTCGGAAAACATGGCTTGGTGGAAGTCGCTGAACGCTGCGCCGCCAAAACGGTTTATGCGCAGGAACGACTCGCTCAGATCCCCGGTGTGGAAGTGGAACGCTCCGCCCCGGTGTTCAACGAGTTCATCGTCCATCTGCCTGCGGATGCCGGCGACGTGGTCGGAGCGATGATCGAGAAGGGATTTGCCGCGGGCTTCCCGCTCGGTCGGTACTACGAGGGCATGGAAAAATCGCTGCTCGTGGCGGTCACCGAAAAGCGCAGCCGGGGAGAGATCGGGCGGTTGGCGGAGGCGTTGGAGGACGTGTTGATGACGTTGCAGATATGAGGTGGTGAGTGGTGATGCGATTTCGGATTTCAGATTTCCGATTTCGGATTGAAACCCCCGTAAGCCGTAATTCGGAGTTTTCCCGGAGGAAATTTTTATGAAACTAATTTTTGAAAAAAGCGCTCCCGGACGCACGTGGGTGACGTTTCCGGAGTGCGACGTGCCCACGGAAGCCCAGATTCCGGACCGGTTCCGGCGAGGCGAGCCGCCCGAACTGCCCGAACTTTCGGAGTTGGACGTGGTACGCCACTTCACCGCGCTCTCCCGCCGGAATTTTGGCGTGGATACGAACTTTTATCCGCTCGGCTCCTGCACGATGAAATACAATCCCAAATGCTGCGAGGAGGTGGCGCGCTACGAGGGATTTTCGGGCTTGCATCCGCTGCTGCCTCAATTGCGCCTCGGAGGGATGCTGACGCAGGGGGCGTTGCAGGTGGTCTATGAGACGGAGCGTCTGCTCTCCGAGATCGTGGGCATGGCCGAGGTGACGATGCAGCCGCTGGCCGGGGCGCACGGGGAACTGACCGGCGCGATGATCATTGCGGCGTATCATCGGGCGAAGGGCAACCGCAAGACCAAGGTGATCGTGCCCGATTCCGGCCATGGCACCAATCCGGCCAGCGCGGCGATTGCGGGGTATCGGGTCGTGTCCGTGCCCTCGAACGATCGGGGAATTATGGATTTGGACGCGTTCGGGGCGGCTTTGGACGACGAGGTGGCGGCGCTGATGCTGACCAGTCCCAACACGCTGGGCCTGTTCAATCCCCACATTCCGGAGATCGCCAAGATGATCCACGAGGTGGACGGCCTGATGTACTGCGACGGGGCGAACCTCAATGCCACCATGGGAAAGTGCCGACCGGGAGACATCGGTTTCGACATCGTGCACATCAACCTCCACAAGACGTTTGCCGCGCCGCACGGAGGCGGAGGACCCGGTGCGGGACCTGTGGGCGTGGTGAAAAAGCTGAGTGAGTTTCTGCCCATCTCGCTGGTGATCAAGCGGAACGACGGCACGTACGCGCTTCAATACGACCGGCCTTCGTCCGTCGGATACATCGCGCCGTTCTACGGAAATTTTGAGGTGATCCTGAAGACGTACGTGTATATCCGCCTGTTGGGACGGGAGGGATTGATCGAAGCGAGCGAGCATGCGGTCTTAAACGCCAACTATATGATGGAGAAGCTCAAGCCCTTCTATCATTTCCCATACGGACGCTGCATGCACGAATGCATCCTCTCCGCGGAAAAACAGCTCGAACACGGAGTGCGCGCACTGGATATCGCCAAGGGGCTGATCGATCGGGGATTTCACCCCCCCACGATCTATTTTCCGCTGATCGTCAAAGAGGCGATGATGATCGAACCCACGGAGACGGAATCCAGGGAAACGCTGGATGCGTTTATTGAGGCGATGATCGAGCTGGCCCGGATCGCCGAGTCCGATCCCGAAGCATTGCACCAGGCGCCCACGACCACACCAGTTTCGCGCCTGGACGAGGTGGCGGCTGCGAGGAATATGGATCTGGGAATCTAAGTGGGACACGGATGAACACGGACGAACACGGACGAACACGGATAAATCAAGGCATCGTCAAAGGTAAGGCGCAATCAAAAATCCGTGCGATCCGCGTCCTACTGGAAGGAAATGGAAAATGAGATTTTCACACATTATACTGGAGAATTGGCGCAATTTTGGGCACGTGGATGTATCGTTGCAGAACCGCGTTTTTCTGGTAGGACAGAATGCGTCCGGCAAGTCCAATTTTTTGGAGGCGTTTCGTTTTCTGCGCGACATCGTGACGTCGGGCGGGTTTGAGAAATCCGTGAGTGTTCGGGGAGGTGTTTCCCGCATTCGGAATCTGGCCGCACGGAGTTCCCCGTACATTGTCGTTGATGTCACTCTGCAAGAGAAAGAAGCGGCGCTTTGGCGCTACCGGATCTCATTTTCCCAGGATAATCAGAGGCGTCCTGTTCTCAAAGAGGAAAAAGTCTGGCACGATGGCAAAGTGATCCTGAATCGTCCAAACGACGAAGACGGTGCCGACGAAGCGCGTCTGCGGCACACCTATCTGGAACAGGTCAACGCCAACCTTGAGTTTCGCGACATTGCCGATTTCTTTGCCTCGGTGCACTATTACCACCTCGTCCCCCAATTGGTCCGTGACCCGAGTCGTTGGACAGGACGACGCGGCGATCCGTATGGAGAGGACTTTTTGGAACAGATTGCCGGGACGAACAAGACGACGCGAAACGCGCGCCTGCGCCGTATCTCGACCGCGCTCAAAATTGCCGTTCCCCAACTCAGCGAACTCGAGCTGAGAAAAGACGAGCGGGGGGTGCCTCACCTTCGCGGCAAATACGAGCATTGGCGCGCCCAGGGGGCCTGGCAGACGGAAGCAGATTTTTCCGACGGCACCTTACGTTTGATGGGGTTGCTGTGGTCTTTGTTGGCCGGGAGTGGTCCGATCCTGCTGGAAGAACCGGAACTCTCGTTGCATTCCGAGATCGTGCGCTACATCCCGCAGATGATGCTGCGCGCGCAACGAGGTCTGAGACGCGCCGTCCGACAGGTTATTCTGAGCACCCACAGCGGAGACCTGCTGCGCGACGAGGGCATTGCGGCCGACGAGGTATTGCTGGTTATTCCATCCAAAGAGGGCGGCTTCATCCAGATCGGCGCGGAAATTGCTGAGGTCAAACAACAACTGGAAGCGGGCCTGACCGTCGCCGAAGTAGTTATTCCCCGTACCCGTCCGGCTAACGCTGCTCAACTCGCTCTCTCTTTATAGACAGAATCCATGAAGCCCACTCTTCTCCCAGTCAGTGTGGCCGTTGAAGGCCCTACCGACGAAGTGGTCGTTCGTCGCATACTCGAATACGCGGGACTGACATGCGGAACGGTATATGGCAGGGAAGGCAAACCTTATTTGCTCAAGCGTCTTCCCAACTACAACCGGGCCGCACGCTTTGCTCCTTGGCTGGTGACAGTAGATCTGGACCAGGATGCCGACTGTGCACCGGATTTTGTCCGAAGCGTGCTTCCGAATCCGGCCGGCAGCATGCTATTTCGCGTGGCCGTGCGTGCAATCGAGGCGTGGCTCCTGGCGGATGCCGAACGTCTGGCTGCTTTCCTGCACGTGCCGTGCTCCCGGATTCCGACCCACCCGGATGCGGAGCCGAATCCCAAGAGGACTCTCATCAACCTGGCCCGACAAAGCCGTAAAAGAATAATTCGCGAAGACATTGTGCCCCGCGAAGGGAGCGGAAATCAGGTGGGGCCGGGCTATACCGGTCGGCTCATCGAGTTTGTTACATCGGAAGAGCAGCTATGGCGCCCCAAGGTCGCTATGCAACGTTCAGATAGCCTGCGGCGTTGCGTGGAGGCTCTGCACACCTTAAAAAATGAAACACGGACCAACACGGAGTGCCTCTGAAAACATCGAAAGGAGGGAATGGAATGGCTGCGGAACCGAACGAAACGACGGAAAGTCGAAGCAAAAAGGACAGGAGGAGAGAAGAGGATCGTCGAAGCAGGGACACCCCTGTGCCGTTTTCGGACCGGAGGTCGGGAACGGATCAGCGGTCGGGAACGGATCGGAGAGCACACGAGGGAGGAGACAATGAGCAAACGTAAGAGCACGTTCGTCCGGGAAATACAGCGCATGGATCGGCGGGAGTCATGGCGCAATAAACACGTCAAAAAAGAGGCGAACCGAACCGGAGACGACACAACGTCCGACGAACAGGCCCAGTCGTCAACGGAAGCGGAGGAAGTGAAGGAAGCTGAGGAAACGAAGACGTGATCTCCTTATCCGTCCGAAATGGGGCGATCTCTTTTGCCGAAATGATGCCAAGGCGCGTGTGGAGAAATCCCTTCTCGATTCGTCCGAAAAAGCCCCGATGTCCCGATAGGTCAGGATATGGGGGCCTTTTCGTTGATCCCATAGGGAGGGTTGGAGGATGAGAGACCGAACGCGCATCATCCTCACATTGGATTTCCCACCCAAGGAAGGGGGCATCTCGGAGTGGGCGCTTCAGATGGCTCGGAGTTTCGGACGATCCGGGGAGCGTGTAGTCGTGTTCTGCCGGAGGAGGGTTTTGGGTAATCGGAGCACCTATCTTCACGAACCCTTCGAGGTGGCGCCGATGTCCGGGCGCAACTGGGCCGGTCTCAAGCATCTCTACCTGATCTACTATACGCTCAAAATTCGGTTGAAAAACCATCCCGCCGCGATCTACGCCACGAACTGGGAGTTGGGAATGGTTCCGTCGCTTCTTTCCGCCGTGTTGGATTTGAAGGTGGTGCTTGTGGCCCACGGATGCGAGATCGTACGAGCGGGAGGGGGATGCCGTCGCCGGTTGAAACGGATCGCACTGGGGCGGGCGGATTGGGTCGTGGCGGTCAGCCGATACACGCGGGGAAAGGTGCTCGAAGCGGGCGGCCATGAGGATCGTACGCGGGTGGTCGCCAACGGCGTGGATCCGTCTCAGTTTTGCCCTGGCTCCCGACCGGACGATTTGGTGAGACGGTTCGGTCTGGAGAAGAAAAAAGTGATCCTGACGCTGGCGAGGCTTGTGGAGCGCAAGGGGCACGATCAGGTCATCGAGGCCCTTCCCGAGGTGCTGGCCGCCGTGCCAGAAGCGGTTTATCTCATTGTGGGCCGAGGCAGCTATCGGGAGAAGCTGGAGGAAATCGCCGAGCGGCGCGGTGTCCGGGATCAGGTGATTTTCGCCGGGTACGTGCCCGATGCCGAGCGCGCCGATTTCTACAATCTCTCCGACGTAGTGGCGATGCCCTGCCGGGAGCTTGCGGATCAAGGCAATGTGGAGGGCTTTGGCATCGTATTTCTGGAGGCCGGCGCATGCGGCAAGCCCGTGATCGGAGGCCGATCCGGAGGAGTGGAGGACGCCATCGTTGAGGGCGAGACGGGCTTTTTGGTGGATCCCATGGACGGACATCAGATCGCGGACCGGTTGATTCGTCTTTTGACGGATGCGTCCCTTGCCCGCGCTATGGGCGACAAGGGACGTCTGAGAGCCGAAGGCTTGACCTGGGATCACGCGGCCCGGCGTCTTCTTCAATTAGAACGGAAATAGAGAAACCTTTTTTACCGCGGAGCACGCTGAGATCGCAGAGCGGCAAATCCAAAAAAAACCAAAACAATGGGACACGGATGCCACGGATTTTCACGGATCAAACAAAGTAAATGGAAATGGAAATTCGAACAAACTTTACCATCCTCGCTCTCCAAAAATTTTGTAAAAAAACAAGATGTTGCAGGTCAGTAGTGCAAAAAGGGCATGACGGTGAGGCGGTGAGAAAGCGTGTCTTCCCGCTACCGCAACCTTTCCCCAAATTTTCGAAGGAGCGGAATAGACGCTCACTTTCTCACCGTCTCACTTTCTCATTTTCTCATGTTCACACAGGAGACCCGATTTATGAAAATCTACATCATTACCGATATTGAAGGCATCAGTGGGATGTGTGTATTTCAGCAAAGCCGCGAACCCGGTCCGGAGCATGAGCGGGCCCGGCATCTGCTGATGGGAGACGTGAATGCGGCCGTGCAGGGTTGTCTCGACGGCGGCGCGGACGAGGTCGTGGTATTGGACGGACACGGCAGCGGGTTCAATTTTATCATGGAGGAAATGCACCCGGAGGGATTCTTCGTCACGGGGATCCAGCGTCCCGAGGTGCTCTGCGGCCTGGACGAAACCTTTGACGCAGTGCTGCTCGTGGGATATCACGCCATGATGGGCACAAAGACGGGCATACTCCACCATACCCAGAACTCCAAAAACGAGAACCGATATTGGTACAACGACCGGGAGACCGGCGAGATCGGCCAGATGGCCATCATGGTCGGCCAATACGATCTTCCCGTCGTGCTGGTCACGGGCGACCGGGCCGCATGCGACGAAGCCAGGGCATTCCTTGGGGAGGACATCGTAACCGTTTCCGTCAAAGAGGGATACGGTCGTCAGTGCGGCAAACTGATCGCCCCGAAAAAAGCGCATCAATTGATCCGGGCCGGGGCCAAAGAGGCGATGACGCGCATCCCAAAGGTGCGTCCGAACAAGCCTGCGCTGCCCATTGAGGGACGGCTTCAATTCAGGTCCAAGGAGATCGCGGACGGATTCACTCCCCGCAAAGCAAAGCGCGTGGACGAGCGCACCTTCGAGGCGACATTTGAGCAGGTTTCGGACATTCTGTGGTTCTGACAGGAACATTTCAAGAGTGCACAGCGCGGCAAGACCCAAAAACAATG
>JAUWMS010000240.1 GCA_030613045.1 Candidatus Latescibacterota bacterium
GTGTGCTTTCAATAAGATCTTGTTTCAGATTGAGATGGTTAACGTCCAGACAAATTCCCACATAATTACCGTCCAACGGACCGAGGATGGACAGCATCTCCGCGGCCGTCTCACCCAAGCATCCGGGAGGCAGCGTCTCCACCGCAATTTTCAGGGGAGGCGGATTCGTTTTTTTGGACAGCACTTCTCGCAGCATGTCCACACATTTTTTCAGGCTTTCCACACAGAGCGCTAATCGCTCTGTGCGCGTGTCCTCTTCAATAGTACCCACACTGGGATGAATTACAAGGCAGCGCGCGTTCAGGGCGATAAGCCTGTCAAAACACAGACGAATCGCTTCTATCGTATTTTCCCTCACCGCTATGTCAGGATCTGAGATATCCATAACGCCTAAGGATGGAACGGTTCCTCCATAAGGCAAGTGAAATGACCATGTCCGAATCCCGTTGTTCGCAAGCATCTCTTTGAGTTCCCGGAATTTATCCGCATTCTCAAGAAACGTGAAGTACCCAAGATTCAATTCCACCAGCGAAAAACCGCGGCGAACGAAAAGTCTGAAATGCTTTTCCGGATCAATATCCTTGACAATATGGGTGGATACTCCAAATCGTTTTTTATCGAACATGCCTGACTCCTGTAATTTTTGCACGGGCGCTCCGTAACCGCACCGATCTCACGGCTGGCGGAAGGCGTCATAGGATGATAGGTGCGGGTTTTGAGGAACCTACCCACCTATCTACAGAAATTCCTTCTTCGCTCTGACCAACACATTTTCCAAAGCCCGCCTCTTCTCCTCCGGCCATTCCGGGGGCTGATACGCTTTTATGTTCTCCCTCCATAAGCGGTCGCACGATTCCAGGAGGCTTTTTTCATCGCCTTCCCAGCCGCCGGGCGTTGGCTCATCGGTCAGAAATATCCTGGACGACCACAACTCGCGAAAATGCCGGAACGTGTGATCGCTGCTCAGGAAATTTTCTCCATCCCGGACCTTCTCACGGATCTCCTCGAAATTTAGGGATTCCGCATCCACGGGGGTCTGATCTTTCAGCGCAAACTGGGATTTCCGGATCTCCATATCCAGCATCATCTGAGTGGGCGACCCCATGCCCCCATTGTCCAGCGTGCCCATGCCCGGATAGCAGATGTCGGCATTTCCGGTCAACTCAGCGTAAGAGTGAACGCCGTAGAGATTCTCACACACAGTCTGCAATCCCGGTCGTTTTGTGCCGGGACTGAAGAAGACCTCCACCCACAGATGGCCTCCGAAGCAGGCGTCAAACAACTCCTTTACCGAAAGGTTGAGCATCGCGGTCTCCGGGCCGTAGCAGGTGACACTGCCGGTTTTCATATCCAGGACATTGGAGATCATTCTTCCACCGAGGTCGGCGTCCGGGTCCATACAGAAGGCGGCCGCCATCCCGCCCAGGATTTCCGCCGCGCTCATCACGATGGAACCGGCCAGCGTAACCGGTGTGGACACCCCGATGGTGGGCATCGAAGCAATGTGGAACCGTTTGATCCCCCTTTTTACTCGTTCCACCATTTCCTCGGCGGATCGTTCCTCCAGAATAAGCGGAGAGGTGATACATTGGGAGCCGGCGAGGAAGGGCGTGCGCCCAGAGTCGTCGCAGATGATCTCGCCGATCTCCTGGAGATATTTGATCTGCCTCGGGTCAATGGCCTCGATGCCATCCACTTTGTCCGTATATTTTAGCCCTAGGATGAGCGACTCGATGCGCTCGGTTTCCTGGGGGACATCCTGCCGGTACCAGGTGCTGATGTATCCGATCTCCGGAGTGGATTGGGCGAGTTTCATCATCTCGACGAAAATGGACGTATCTACTGGCATCACCTTCTGAGTCGGATAATCGTAGAATTTCGTCGGCCCGCAGTCGAAGGCGGACATCATAAACGCGCGGCCCAATTTCTCCCGCATCTCCTCCTGCTTGTTCGTCCAGAGGATATGATGCGTCCAGTCTATC
The DNA here is from genome assembly GCA_030613045.1 of Candidatus Latescibacterota bacterium. Classification (GTDB taxonomy): domain Bacteria; phylum Latescibacterota; class 4484-107; order 4484-107; family 4484-107; genus 4484-107. The sequence goes on from JAUWMS010000240.1 coordinate 1,983, forward strand.
CCGCACGTGAGATAAAGTTCCTGGTCTTCCGCGTCCTGTTCCTGCGTTCTCTTCTGGCTGGCGACCATCTCTTCGATTAACTCACCGGGGATCCGTATCCTTCCGGAAGGCGCCTGGGAACAGCCGTTTTTGAGCAACAGAGCGGCGATCTCCTCGTTGGCGATCTTCATCCCCTCTTTTCGGAGCAGATCGCGTGTCTTCTCTTGGAGTATTTCTTTCTCTTTCGCAGATAACATTTCACACTCCTTTTCAATAATGAGCAATGAGTAATGAACCAGACTCCACCCAACCACCTAACCGTGATGGGATGGTTGTATTGCTCATTCCTCATTGTTCATTGCTCATTCACGAAAGGTAGGGGAAAAAATCCTGATAGACCAGGGTGGCCGCTCCTATAAGAGCCGCGTTATCCCCTAAGACTCCTTTTTCGATCCGCACGTTTCTGGATTCTCCGGCGACGAGTTGCTTCCTGACCACCTCTTCGATCATGTTTGAAAGCAGTTCTCCGCTCTCATGGATCATGTACCCGGTAAGAACCACGAGTTCCGGATCGCTGTAGTTGATGACGTTTGCCACGGCCAAGCCGAGGTGACATCCGATTTCTTCTACCATTTCGAGGATCCTCTCGTCTTCCTTCGCGGCATGAAAGATCGCTCGGGCCAAAAGGTGTTCGGGCAAACCCTCTTTCATAAGAAGCCCCTTGAATCTTTCGCCATTTTCCAACGCCTTCCTCACCCGCGCGATCAAAGCCGAACCCGAAGCCACGGTTTCCAGACAACCTCGTTTTCCGCATCGGCATTTCGGGCCGTTGGGCGTCGCCTGAATATGGCCGATTTCCCCTTCCATACTAAACGCTCCGTGATAAACGCTTCCGTTAAGAACCGCCGCCGATCCGATACCGGAATCCATATCTATGCATACCATATTGGTAACGGCTTTCCCAGCGCCATAATGGTACTCTCCGAGAGCCATCGCTCGCCCGTCTCCTTCCACAAAGGTTTTCAGTCCGTACGATTTGATAAGGAGGTCTCTGACCGGAACGTTCCGCCAGCCAAAGCGGTTGGAGAGAATCAGCGTCCCTTTCCCGGGATCGAATATACCCTCGAAGCTGGCTCCGAGTCCCAGTATGTTTTTTTTATCGAGATGAAGCGCGTGAACCAGGGAATCGGCCGCGCGGGCGAAGTTTTCAAACACCCTCGTTTCCCCTTTTTCAACTTCGGCGGCCACTTTGACTTCCTTCTTGATGTCCCCGAGCAGATTCAATAAAGCCACGGTGATCTCATCGGCAAAGAACGTGGCGGCCATCACGTGCCGGGCTTCCGGATTCAGACTCAGCAGGATAGGTCTTCTTCCTCCGGAGGACTGCCCGAATCCTGTCTCCCGGACAAAATTATTTTTTTTGAGTATTTTAATCAGGTTTGTAATGGTCCCGGGACTCAGTCGGGTCGTTCTGGAAATCTCTGCCTGAGAGATAGGACTATTGTTTCTGATTACGTCTAACACCAGGTTGATATTCAAGTTTTGCATCGATTGGAGATTCGCGGTTTGATTTTTTTGTTTCTTCTGCATAGCCATGTTCTCCCATCCAATGAGGCTACTTTATTTACTTATTAAACAAACTTACTACAAACCCATTTTTTTGTCAAGTATTTTTTTGGTCTCCTGACTTAGAGCCTCTCCGAAAACCTTATTTTTCTAAGGAATTTACCCTTTAGGGTTTCATCATGGCGCAGCCTGAAGGCTGGATTCCAGAGTGGAAGGGGGACTCGAGGGTGGGGTTCGGATAGGCTTCTAAGCAGGACAAAAATTCCGGGCATCCAAAAGCGTTTCGTCACCATTTCCCGAATAGCGACTTATCCTGCATTATTCATAAACTTCAGCTATGAAGGCCGGAAATTCAGGAGGACAAATAAACCCGTAAACGGGTAACTCCGACACCCGATGAGCCAGAGGCCAATACAGAGACGGAGTTCCCGCTTTAGCGGTCTATAACCTGGATTATTCGCAAATCTGTGATTTCATGCCCAGTTTCAGGCTTTACTCAAGCCTTCTCGAAAACTGAGTTTTGAGACCAAAAATTTAAAATGCCTTGGGACACAAGTGTAAGGAAGAGTTCTGTCCGAATTTATGAATAATGCAGGTTATGAGACGCTACAGGGGGAAGATCAAAAACCTTGATGGCTCCTCCCTCATCATCGTGAACGCCGGGACGAACGGATGAGCATTGCCTCCGTCGTTCCAGCGCGGCTTCCGCCATCGCCCGGATATTCTCCGGCGGCACGTTTGGAAGAATGGCCTCATGACTCGGACTGATAATGAGATTCGGCCCGAGGAGCCGCTTGACTCTTCGGACATCCGCCTTGACCGCTTCCGGACTGCCGTGCACCAGCAGGTCTTGGGTGTCTATGCCGCCCATAAACGCGATTTTTCCTTTGAAATCGGCGGCAAGCGTTTCGGCATCCATGTGCGCGGCTTTGGCCTGGAGCGGATGAAGACAGTCCACCCTGGCCTCGATCAGGCGGCCAATGACTTTGTGAATCGCGCCGCAGGAATGCAGGATCGCCTGGTACCCGTGATGGTGTGCCTGCTCGGTGAATCTTCGGAACCACGGCATGATGAACTCGTCGAACTGGGCCGGCCCGCATATCAGATCCACTTGCGTGCCAAAATCGTTTCCGAAGAAGAAGCCATCCACCCGATCTCCGGCGACGGCAAAAAAGCGTTCGTTCGCCTCGTAATAAAACTCGCACACGTGATCGGTCACCGCATGCACCACCTCCGGATGGGTGTACATCTTGATCATATAGCTTTCCATGCCGAACAAATCCATCACGTTGTGGTAGAAACACGTCCAGAAGCCGCTGGCGCGATAGACCGGTCCGGCGTTTTTGAGGGCTTCGAGACACATGTCGAAGTGCAGAAAGTCCGGATTGGGCCACGGGAAATCCGCCACCTCCTTCACGTCTTCGCATTCCGCGAATGGTCCGGCCTGGCCATGCATGGCCTTATCCAGTCCGGCATCGAACATCTCCCTGCCGTCTGGATCCCGGTACGCATCCGGGAAGAATTGAGGACAGATCCAACGAAAATCATCCTTCAATTCCTGCCGAAGCGTTTCCTCCGTGTTCGTGCCGAAATATCGGTCCAGGATGGGCCAGGTATCATCGTGGGGATTCCCCAGCCAGAATCCGCACCGGTCCGGGGGCTCGCCGGAAATGATTGCCTTTACGCGCTCTCTGCTGTTCATGGGGTGGGTGTTCCTTTGTTGGGATTGGGGCGGAAAATAAAGCGCACTCGCCGCTGTGAAGCGCGTGGGAATAGGGATCAGGCGCAGCAATCAGGCCGAAGCGGCTGAGTCTCTCGTTCGGTTTCCTGCCGAGCCAGAGTGAGGCGATACTC